>JAUIEY010000278.1 GCA_030429685.1 Gammaproteobacteria bacterium | reverse complement strand
GTCGCCAGCCGTGCTCGGCCGCGGTTATCCGGTGCATGGCTGCCAGTTGTTCACCCAGCAACGCAGCCGAACCGGCGTTACCGGCGGACATATCCAGCCACTCGAGCAGCAGCCAGGCACTGCTGCCGGAAACACCGTACGCGACAGCCTGCGGGGTGCGCAGTTCGGCCTGCTGCAATTCCTGCAGTCCGGCCAGTTCAGCAGCGAAGGCGTCGGCAAAGGCGTTGCGGTTCAGTTTCAAAAACCAGTTACGCCCCTGCTTGTCGGTGCAACGAAACGCGGCGCTGATATCGCCGCCGGACACAGCCGCACACCGCGCGGCGTCGAGTTGCAGCCCGGCTGCACGCGTTATGTCTGCGAGCAGCTCAGGGTGCGGCGAGGGGTGCATGGCACAGCTATCAGGTGTGCGCCGCGATCCGGTCAGCCTGACGGCGCAGAATGCTGCCGAAATCCGCCGCGTCAAACAGGTTGTGCAACTCTTCCATGTCAGGTGTGGTGCGTTTCAGTTGCTCCGGCTCGGAGTCAATCGGCACGTCGCGGGCGATACGCGTCAGCCGGCGGGAAATAATCGCATGCTCACGGTGCGCATCAAGTCTGGCACCCAGCTTGGCAGCGCCGCGCACGTTTACAGCCGCGACTTCATCGAGGCGATCGAACAGACTGTCAAGGTCGCCGAAATGATCCAGCAAAGCCGCCGCGGTTTTGGGGCCGACGCCGGGCACGCCCGGTATGTTGTCAACGCTGTCGCCGGCCAGCGCGAGGTAATCAACCATCTGCTCAGCCGTCACGCCGAAGCGCCCGGCCACGTCTTTGTAATGAGTGCGCTTGCCACCGGTGAAATCCCACATGGAGTCACCGGCATCGAGCAGCTGCAGCAGGTCTTTGTCCTTGCTCAGGATGGTGGAACGCATGCCGTTGGCACGCGCGCGGGTGACCAGCGTGCCGATGATGTCGTCAGCCTCGAAACGGGCCGAGGCAAACTCCCGGCATCCCAGCGCCCGGGTAACCTCGCGGCAGCGGTCGAACTGCTGTTTGAGTTCTTGCGGAGCCGGATCACGGTTGGCTTTGTAGGCCGGATAGATTTCGTTGCGGAAACAACTCTCCAGCGCGGTGTCGAAAGCCACGGCCACGTATTCCGGCCGGGTATGTTCGATAAAGTCACCGAGAAAGCGGGTAAACCCATACAGCGCATTGACGGCATTGCCTTCATGGTCGCGCATGTCGTCCGGCATTGAGAACCAGGCCCGAAACACGTAGTAGCTCGCATCAATGGCGTACAGCATGCACTGATACTAGCGGCTATTGCCGCGGTGTCCAGTGGCGGCGGGTGGCTGCTTCAGCGGCTGTGCTGGTTGCCGTGCACGATGCCGAAGTCTTCGCGCAGGCGGGCGTGCAGCGGGCTCTTGCGCGGGAAATGCGCCAGCAGGAATTTCATCTGGTCAGCCAGCACGCGGCGGCCTTTAAGATAAATGTATTCCGCGTAGGTCGGCACAAACGGCACCGCAATCAGTTCCATGCCGGCCTGCTCAGGCGTCCGGCCACCCTTGTGGTTGTTGCAGCGGCGGCAGGCAGTTACCACGTTCTGCCACAGGTCCTTGCCGCCCTGGCTGATCGGCTGGATGTGATCACGGGTCAGATCACGCGACATGAACCGCACACTGCAGTACATGCAGACGTTGGCATCACGGCGGAACAAAGTGCGGTTGTTCAGCGGCGGTACATAGTTGTGGCGCTTTTCGGTATGACCGGGCTGATGGCCGACGGTGGCGATAATCGAATTCACCTCGACCTTGCTGCGCACACCGGTTTTGGCGCAGATGCCGCCGTGTACGACGTACAGGGGCTCCCCGCAGGTGTAGGCAACCTGCCCCATATGATAGAGCCGAACCGCGTCGCGGTAGTCGATCCACTCCACAGGCATGCCGGCCACATCGGTCCGGAGCACCTGTTGATTCAGCTCAAACAGTGTTGGCGCGGAATCCATGGTTGTTCTCAGCGGGCCGCAGAGGCCCGTAGCGGCAGTTATTCCAGAGTCCTGAAAAAAAATCAACAACTCTGCCTGAGACCGTTCAGCGGCATTTAAATTCCGGTGT
>JAUIEY010000277.1 GCA_030429685.1 Gammaproteobacteria bacterium | reverse complement strand
GGTCGAAAAGCGCGCGGCCGAGCTTGGCATCCGCCATGTCTACCTGGGCGTGGCCGAGAAAATCAACGTATTTAATGACTTGTTAAGTACCCTCAAGCTGCAGCCCGAAGCCACTGCCTGTGTCGGTGATGACACGCCGGACCTGGAGTGCATGCGCGCCGCCGGCCTGGCCGTGGCGGTGGCCGATGCGCATGCGGATCTGGATGCTGTAGCCGACTGGCACACCCAGCATGGTGGCGGGCACGGTGCCGTCCGGGAAGTCTGTGACCTTTTGTTAAGTGTCAGAAACTGATGCGCACTCCGGACCCCCGCACCGTGATATCTGTGCTGCTGCTGGCTGCCGGCGCCGCACTAAGCAGTCTGCTGGGTATTTTCCGGGACGACGATGCGCCGGCCGAGCAACCGCCGGAACTGCAACTCGCCTATTATCTGGATACTGCCGAACTGACCGGGACTGCGGCCGACGGCACCATCCTGTATACAGTGCGAACCCGCAGCGCCCGACAGAACAGCGATTCCGACAGCATTGAACTGGCGGACATACTAATGGACTACGGCGCGCCGGGTGGCCTGCCGTGGCAAGTCCGCGCGGACCGCGGCCATATTCCGGCTGGCGCGCGGGTTATAGAATTACAGGGCAATGTGGTGGCGGTGTCAGGCGCGGAAGCCCCGCAGCAGGCAATCATAAATACCGAAAGCCTGGCCATTGAACCCGCGACCATGCAGGCGTCCACGGAAAAGTATGTGCGCCTGACATTTAACGATCGCCATCTGAATGCCACCGGGCTGCAGGCCGACTTTGCAGCCAATAACCTCAAACTGTTGTCGAACGTAAATGGCAAATTTATTCCCTGACAAGCCTGCCGGCGGCATGATTCGCACGTTGCCGGGCGCCTGCCTGCTGGTACTCGTATGCGCCGCGGTGGCTCAGGAAGCGGTTCCGGAGCCGGCAGCCGGCGGTATTGAACTGCCCACCAGCATCCAGACCGACCTGCCCATCATGATTGATGCCGACTCGTCGGAGTTCGATTATGAACAGGGGCGGCTGGTGTTCCGCGGTCTGCGCCTTGATCAGGGTAACCTCGGGATACGCGCTGATATCGCCGAGACCGACAAACTCGATTTCACTGCGGGCGAATGGCTGTTCACCGGCAACGTCGTGGTCGAAGCGGAAAGCACCCGGCTGGAATGTGACAGCGCGGCCCTGCGCTTCGCCAACCATGAACTGACCGGCGCCACTTTGCGCGGCAGCCCGGCGCGTTTCGAACAACCCGCCAGAGGTTCCGACAGCGTAAACTCCGGCGCCGCCGAGGAGATCGTTTTTGATATGCAGGCCGGCACGCTGAAGTTGGCGGGTGCGGCGCGATTCAGTGACGGCCTCAATGAAATTTCCGGCGATCTGATCACCTATGACCTGACGCGCGGCAAGCTAACTGCCGGTGCGGGCGATAGCGGTCCGGTTAAAATACTGATTGAGCCGCCCTCTCGCAGTGATGGAGCACCGCAAAGCCAGTGAGTATCCTCAGCGCTGAAAACCTGAGCAAAAAATTCAAACTCAGAGAAGTCGTCAAAAATATCAGCTTCGAGCTGCGTAGCGGCGAGGTGGTCGGGCTGCTGGGGCCCAACGGCGCCGGCAAAACCACGGCTTTTTACATGGTCGTCGGTCTGATTCGTGCCGATAAAGGGCGGGTGATGCTCGATGGCAAGGACCTGACAGACCTGCCCATGTTCATGCGCGCGCGCCAGGGTGTCGGCTACCTGCCGCAGGAAGCCTCTATTTTTCGCAAACTCACGGTAGCGAAAAACATCCTCGCCATACTTGAGACACGTGAAGAACTGGACCGGGCTGACCGCGAAAGACTGCTTGAGGAACTGCTCGAAGATCTCGTTCGTGGCCGCATAGAGGGTCTTGCCCGCGACCACGTGGTCGCCGCCCTTCACGAGAGCGAGGATCGCGCACGAGATGGCGCCCATGCCCGATGCGGTGGCGGAGCTGTATCCGGTGGAGTCGCCGGTTCCCGATGACTCGGTCGTGCAGGTGGTTCGTCAAGGCATGTGGATTGCGCAAAAGATGGAACAATCGGGCAAGTCCGA
>JAUIEY010000043.1 GCA_030429685.1 Gammaproteobacteria bacterium | reverse complement strand
ATGCAGAAACGCCGGGTTGAACGGCATCTCGATCACGCGCTGCGCGTAGACTTCAGGACAGAAATCGCCGGCCGGGGCGGCCGCGTACAGGGGCACTGACACCGCGGTCAGCGCAAACAAAGTGAGGTTTTTCATGCGCCGGAAGGCTATATCAAGCGCGCCAAAAAGCTTGTGAAGTTGGCGCCGCTTACCGGCCAGTGAACAGACAGCTGTAATATTTGGGGTCAGAGTAAAAATAGGCAAAGGTTTTTACTCTGACCCCAAATATTCCAAATATTAAAGTTGGTGGTGCTCGCGGCGGCACTCATAGCGCAGCTGGTCGCCGGCTTCGCGGCCGAACAGCGACTCTAGGCGACCCCAGCCGCTCAGGTCCATCTCGCGTTTGAGCAGCATGTCCATCTGCTTGCGGCCACGCTCGACTAAATAGTCACGGCTGACGGTGGTGTAACTGAAATTATCCACCAGGTCGAAAAAATGCTTGAGATAAAACGGCACCACCTTGTCGCGGATCAGTTCGTATTCGGGCTGATCAATTTCCTTGCCGTAAAAACCCCAGGTGGAGAGGTATTGCTTGCGATCTGCCTGGATGCGCCGCTGCGGAATCGCCTTGTAGGTTTTCTTCTGGGTGATCTCACTCAACGGCGCCAGCGCCTGTTCCCAGTAATCCGGGTACATCACGCCATCCACCTTGCCCGGCAGGTCAACGTGATAGCTCCATACATCCGGCGGGTTAACGTTGTAATGCAGAAAGAAGTGCGGCACCGGTGAGTCGGCGCGCGTCATCGCATACATCAGGTTGACGTCATTGCCCTGCCCGCCGACCCAGACGATCGATGGGACAATCCGCCGGTGTTTGCCAGATACGCATCCAGCCAGCTTCGGCGTGCGGCGGAAAGCGCAGTTTGAGCCGAATGGCAGGGCCGCCGTCCTCACCGAGCATTTCCGTCATGCCGTAGCGCTCTGCAATCGCATCACGCACGGCGTTGGTATCGTCGAGCGGCACCGGACGATCGGGATCGTCCGCAACGGTTTCATGGGGCTGCAATTCGGGATGCTTGGCCATAAGGCGGATTCCTGTCACATAGCTGTAAAAGACTATTCGCCAACCCGCTGCATTCAGATGCGCGGTCTGCGACCATACCGGCATGGATCCCGTCTCCCAGGCCATGCTCGGCGCCAGCGTGCCGCAGGCCCTCAGTAAAAAAGCTCAGGTCGGCGCCGCCACATTGTTCGGCGCACTGTCGGGCATGGCGCCCGATCTCGACAGCCTGATCCGCTCCGACACCGACCCGCTACTGTACCTGGAATACCACCGCCAGTTCAGCCACTCGCTGGTATTCATTCCGGTCGGCGGGCTGCTGTGCGCACTGCTGATGTACGCGCTGTTTGCGCGTCGCTGGCAACTCGGCTTTGGCTTCACTTACCTGTGGTGTGTGCTCGGTTACGCGACACATGGCTTTCTCGATGCCTGCACCAGTTACGGCACGCAATTGCTGTGGCCGTTCTCCACCGAACGCTTTGCGTGGAACACCATCTCCATTGTGGACCCGCTGTTCACGGTGCCGCTCATTGTTCTGGTTACCTTCGGCGTGCTGCGTAAAAACCCACGCTGCGGGCAACTCGCGCTCGCATGGGTGGTGGTTTATCAGGGCTTCGGTTGGCTGCAGCACCTGCGCGTGGAAAATGCCGGCTACGAACTGGCAGCGGCGCGCGGACACACGCCGGCACGGCTCGACGTCAAACCGAGCTTCGGCAACCTGCTGCTGTGGAAAGTTATCTACGAGATTGATGGCGGCTATTACACCGACGCGGTGCGCGCCGGGCCGGCATTACAGGTTTACGAAGGTGCGTTTATTCCGCGCCTGGACGTGGCGAAGGACCTGCCGTGGCTGGACCCGCAATCGCAACAGGCCATAGACCTGGAACGTTTCCGCTGGTTCTCGCGGGGCTTTCTCGCCGTGGACCCGGATAATCCCTACCGTATCACCGATATGCGCTACTCGCTGGTACCCAACGAAGCACAGGGCATGTGGAGCATCTGGCTGGATCCGGACGCGGCCCCGGACCAGCACGTGATGATGAAGCAGGATCGCGATACCAGTGCTGAACGCCGCGCACGATTCACGCGATTATTGCGGGGTGAATAGCAATGAATATTTGGGGTCAGAGTAAAAACCTGTTTGGAGTTTTTACTCCGACCCCAAATATGGACCCCAAATATGCCTTACTGGTCGGTCGTCACCCTGCCCGGCAACGACAAATCACCTGAGGCGATATCGTGCACGCCGGTTACGCAAAGTAACGGCACGCCACCGTTTTCATTTACCTGCAGTTCCGCGGTGACCGCATCAAAGGCTACGTCGCCGGCGCCGGCCACCGGGACGGTAATGCGTGCAACCTGGCCGGCAAGAACCGGTGACATGCCGGGACTGTCCAGCGCAATCGGCAGGTAGGGTGCTGTTGCCGGCAGCAAATCAACTCCCGGCGAGACATCGCGCACTTTCAAACCGGCACCGCAGGCTTCGGTTTCAGTAAGCACCACCCAGTGGGAATGCCAGTCAGCACCGTCATTGGCCGGATCGCCATCGCCGTTTTCGTCAAACAACGGTGTGTCATCAAAATCGGGATGCGCCGTTATGGCCAGCGCCAGAATGCCTGAACCCTTGTCAAAACCTACCACGGCCGGATCGAGACTGGTCGGCCAGACATAGGACTCAACTTTGGCACCGGTCAGTTGGCCAATGGCGACCGGCTTGATGCTGCCGGCTGCACCGGCGACTTCCATCATGAAGGTGGTCAGCCGACCATCGGTGGTTGCGGTGGCTGTGGTTATATCGAAGGCAGGGGTCACTGCCTTGCTGACATCGCTCTGAATGCCGTGCGCCAGCGCGCTGCCGGACGTCATCATCCACATCAGGATCGATACATACAGACTGAATTTCATGGCTTGCTCCTTGTTGGTTTCGAGTCGATACCTTTATTAAGCTACACCGCTGCAAGCCCTATTGCAAGAAAAGTTTTGAGTCGATACCATTAGCCTGTGACGGACAACGACAAGATCATCGTGCTGATCGAACGGCTCGGTCGCCAGATCAGCAGCGAGGAGCATGCGGCCGGGCTGCAGCCGGTGCAGTGGGCCGTCCTGCGGTATCTGCACCGAGCCAACCGGTTTTCCCGCACCGCGGCCGCGGTAACCGCCTATCTCGGCCATACCAAAGGCACCGTGTCACAAACGCTGCGCACGCTGGAGACCAAAGGTCTGATTAAAAAACGGGTGGACGGTAAGGACCGGCGGGTAAATCGGCTGGAACTGACAGCGGCCGGCAAGCGTCTGTTGCGCGAAGACCCGCTGACTGATGCTGCGTGGTCGCTTCAGGATTTGTCGCCACAACAGCACGCGACGATGGCCGCCGGACTGGAACAGCTGCTGCTGGCGCGGCTGGACTCGCAAGATCGCCGGCCATTCGGCCAATGTCGCGACTGCCTGTATTTCGGCCGGCAACATCCGGACGGCCAACCGCACTATTGCAAGCTGCTGGAAACGCCGCTTGCGGAAGCTGACTCAGCCGCTATCTGCTTCGAGCAACAACCCCAATCCGCATAACACCGGTCTGGGGCAGAGACCCCTTACACGTTGGGAACAACGTGCTTGCCGATCAGCTCGATGGATTTCTCCGGTTCGTCGTAGATACGCAGGCAAATGTCAGTCAGCCCGGCGTCCTTGAACGCCTGCATCTTCGCAATCTCTATATCAATCCTGTCGGTCGGCGAGCACGAGCTGCAGCAGCGACTCAGCTTGTCGAGCAATTCCCGCGGTATCTCCGGAATGTCCGGGTTCTGGTTGTAAAACGCGCGGTTCAGGGCATCGGTGTTATCCCAGATGATCTGCATCTCATCCTTGTCGGGCAACACCTCGTGATAATACGCCGGCCACGGCGTCACCCGCGCCGCCAGCCACATGCGGCACTCGGCCAGCGCAGCCTCTTCGTCATCCTTGACGTGCCACGCCCAGAAATTCAGTAACTGAAAATCGTCCTTGTGCGGGTTGTGCGCCTCGATCTCCGGGTCAATTGCCGCGCGCACCGCAGCCACGTGCTCCGGATGATGGTCGCCGAGGTAAATGCCTTCCGCATATTTCGCACTGGATTTCAGCAGCTGCGGCCCGCCGGCGCACACATACACTTTCGGCTTCGGCGATTTGGCCCACGACGCGTTGTACCACCTCACCTGGTACATCTCGCCCTTGTAGGACATCAGCTCGCCGGTGGCCATCGCATCAATAATGTCGACGCACTCGCGCATGGCACGCAGACGCCGTTCGGTCTTCATCCCCATTGCAAATGCCGTACCGCCGTCACCGGCGGAAATACCGATATGCGCCCTGCCCCCGGCAATCTCGTTCAGCGTCAGCAGCGCGTTGCCCATTTTCAGCGGGTGCAGTTCATAGGGCGACACCGCCACCGGACCCATGCGGATCCTGCTGGTGGCCTGCGCGGCCGGCACAAAGTTGACAAAGGGGTCACGCCCGTCGTGCATGTTGGACGTCCAGAGGCCGGTAATACCGGCATTTTCCGCCAGCACCGCCAGCTCAGCGAGGCGCTCCGGGGGATTGGCGGATTCAAGAATCAGGTGTACTTGCATAAGCGTGGAATATATCTGGTATTGAACAGCCGGTATAATACCGCAATGGACAACAACCGCCTGCTGCTGCAACTTGAACAGACGCGCAAGGAAATTAACCGCAGCGTCATTAATCCCGAAATTCAGACGCTGTCGCAAAGCGACGTGCAGCCCATTATCGAAATGGTGGCGCATGCGCGCGCCGCGTACGTGGCCGAATTGTTTTCGCTGGCCAGGGCCACCGAGGGCAAACAGGCACCCGAGGACGTTTCGCGATTGCAGGAACTGGGCCGGCGATTCGATGAACTGGTGAAAGCCGCCAACGCCCTCGAAACCATGATTAAGCGCGGCTACGTCGACGTCGAGGGCACACTCGGGTAAGCATAATTGGGGTCAGAGTAAAATATGCACCGACTTGTGGCCAGAAAAGCCGGCATATTACCGGCAGCGCTGTTGCTGGTATCCGTGGCAGCCGGCGCCGCCGACACGAGGGAGGCGCTCATGCTCACAGACTTCACACCCGACACCCCTGACCTCGGCTGGTACACGCAGAACGACAACGTTATGGGTGGTCGCAGCGAGGGCGACTTCAATATCGCCGACGGTCAACTGAATTTTGCCGGCAGCACCAACACCAACGGCGGCGGCTTCAGTTCGGTACTTACCCGCCGCTTCAGGCTCGATTTATCGGTCCACCAGGGCCTGCGACTAAGACTCAAAGCCGATGGCCGGCGCTACACCTGGGAGCTCAACACCAATGCGCGCAACAGCGGTTACCCGGTGAGTTACTGGGCGGAGTTTGACACCCCGGATGGTGAATGGGCCGATGTCGAGATTCCCTTCGCCGACTTTTATCCGCATTTTCGCGGCTTCAAGCTGGACGGGCCGGCCCTCGACCCGGCAGACCTCACCGGCTTCGGCCTGTACATATACGACAAAAAAGACGGCCCGTTCACGCTGCAGCTGGATCGCGTCGAAGCCTACTAGGGCGCGGGCAATAGCGGGTTACAAACGGCGGAGTTTTTACTCTGACCCCAATTATTTGACCCCAAATATTTTTTAGTCGAGAGATTTTCTGAAGCGGCGCGTCGCCAGTGTCATCATCACCGCAAAAAATAACGCCAGCGGCCAGATGTCGGCCATCAGCATGGTGAGTTCGGCCTGTTTCAAAACGATGCCACGGACGATGCGCAGAAAATGTGTCAGCGGAAACACCTCGGCGAGCCACTGCGCTGCGCGCGGCATGCCGTCGAACGGAAACATAAAACCCGACAGCAGCAGTTGCGGCAGAAAGAACACGAAGGTCATCTGCATGGCCTGAAACTGGTTGGTGGCGGCGGTCGATATCCACAGCCCCATGGTGAGAACGCTGACAATATAAAAACCGGACGCAATGTAAAAATCCACCAGCGAACCACGCACCGGCAGGTCAAACAGCCATGCGCCGAGCAGCAGGATCAGACTGATCTGCACGTAACCGATCAATACATAAGGCACGATCTTGCCCACCATGAGCTCCAGCGGACTGACCGGCGTGGTGATCAGCAGTTCCAGATTACCGCGCTCGCGCTCACGCACAATGGCGGTGGCCGTGAACAGCACCATGGTCAGCGACAGGATCACACCGGTGAGTCCCGGCACAATAAACACCGCACTGCGCCGCTCGGGATTGAACAGCGCGCGGATCGCAAAGGTGCCGCCGTCGCGCATCTGGTCGAACGGCTGCAATGGCAGGTTCTCCAGCCCGCGTGCCGTGCGCAGAATCTGCGGGTCACTGTCGTCAATCAGTAACTGCGCAAAGGGTCGCCGATTCTGCGCGACCCGCGCGTCAAAATCGGCGGGTATGTATATGCCCAGGCTCACTTCACCGCGCCGGATCAGCCGCTCGATCTCCCACGGGCTGTTGGCCGACACCAGCGAGCCAATCACCTGCGAGGCTCGCGCATCGCTGACCAGCGCGCGCGATGCTGACGTGTTCGCCTGATCCACCACGGCGGCTTTAAGGCCGCGCACATCGGTGTTAATGGCGAAGCCGAATAACACTGTCAGCACGATGGGTATGCCGGCGATCATGCCCGCGGTCAGCCGGTCGCGACGCAAATGGCGAAACTCTTTGCGCGCAATGGCCGCGGTCCGGCGCAGCGAAAACCCGTTCACGCCGCCTGCTCCGTTTTTTTATGCAGGGTCGCCATCACAAACACGTCTTCAAGATTGGGCGCGACCACGCTGAGTTCTGCCTCGATGCCCGTCGGTTGCAACAGCGACTCGACATAGGCAATCGGCTGACTGCGCGCCGGGTCCACCAGCGCGTGCAGGCGCGAGCCCAGTTGCGCGACATCAAAAATATCCGCCGCCGCCAGCAAGGCTTCGCGGACTGCGCGGGTGCCGGCCGCCGCGGACTGAATCTCAACCACTGCCGCCGGCAGCTCGCTCATCAATTGTTCCGGTGTGCCGTCCGCCACCAGCCGGCCTTCGTCCAGAATCGCCAGCGCATGACAACGCTCGGCTTCGTCCATGAAATGCGTCGACACCAGCATGGTGGTGCCGTCATCCACCATCTCGAACAGAAACTCCCAGAACTCGCGGCGGCTTTCCGGATCCACGGCACTGGTCGGTTCATCGAGAAACAGCAGCGCCGGTTTGTGCAGCGTCGCGCTGGCCAGGGCGAGGCGCTGGCGTTGCCCGCCGCTCAGGGTGCCGGCCAGTTGCGCGGTCATGGACTCCAGTGCAAAACGCTGCAGCAGCACCGCAATGCGCTCCTGCGCAGCACTTTTCTCCATGCCGTAAATTTCCGCCATGAACTTCAGGTTCTCGAGTACCGTCAGGTCGGTGTAGAGCGAAAACTTCTGCGTCATGTAACCGATGTTGCGCTTCACCGCTTCGGGGTCGCGGCGCACGTCGATGCCCAGCACCGTGGCATCGCCGCCACTCGGCGTCAGCAAACCGCACAGCATGCGAATGGTGGTGGACTTGCCGCTGCCGTTGGGGCCAAGAAAACCGTAGATGCTGCCGGCGGGCACCTGCAAGGTGAGTCCGTCAACGGCAGTCAGGGTGCCGAAACGGCGGGTCAGGGCCTGTGTCTGAATGGCCGGGTCGCTGGCGGTGTCCTTATCCACCGTCGCTACTCAATGTCCTTAGTCAATGACAAGACCCGGAAAACTCACTTCCACCGGCACGCCGACAGGCAGGTTTTTTTCCGCATCAAGCACATCAACTTCCGCCACGTAACTGAGGCGCGAGCGGTCATGCTGATTCAAGGCAAAGTACGGCGTGAATGATGCCTCCGCCGCTATCCAGCGCAAGCTGCCGGCCAGCGGCGTGGCGCGGCCATCCAGCCAGATTTCGGCGGTTGCGCCAACCGCGAGCGCGGCGCGCAGCGGTTCCGACACGTGCACCCGCGCATAAGTGCGCCCGTCGGCCAGCAGCACGGCCACCGCGGAGCCGACCTGCGGGCGCTCGCCCACCTTGAACGGCAGCACCTCAACAGTGCCGTCCACCGGCGCGCGCACCTGGGTTCGCGCCAGCGCCACTTCGAGGTCTTCCACGTTGGCCACCGCAGCGGCGTGCATGGCGCGCACCTGGTCCACCTCTTCCGAGCGGGTACCGGCCAGCAATTCATCCAGCGCGGCGCGGGCTTCGGTCTGCCGCGCGTAGGCTTCATCGTACTTGCCCTGCGCCAGATCCAGCGAGTTCTGCGACACCAGGTTGCGTTTGATCAGCTGCAATTCGCGGTCGAGTTCCAGGCGCGCTGTCTGCGTGGCACTGCGCGCCGCACGCAGTCGCGCGCGGGCCTGTGAAATGGCTTCGGCGCGCGGGCCGGCTTCGGCCTCATTCAAAGTGGACAAAGCGGCCGCGGCATCGGCGCGGGCTTTGTTGAGCGCGATTTCCGCGCGAGTCGGGTCCTGTTGCACCAGGATGTCATCAACGCCGACGGCATCGCCTTCGCGCACCCGCACGCGGGTAATAGGTTCGTTGGAATCGGCAACCAGTTGAATTCGATCGCGTTCCAGGGTGCCGAGCGAGCGAATCTGGCCCGGATCCTCACAGGCCAGCAGCACCAGTGACGCCAACAGCAGCACAACGATCTTCAAGCCGGATCCCCTGCAAAGCACCTGAAATCGGCGGGTACGGCCAACATATAGAGGCCACCCGGGAAAGACAAGCAGCTCGTGTGCGCAGCTGGCATGGCTGCCGGCGAGGAGTTGCCGCTGCAGCCAGACGATGGAGTGACTGGTAAATCGATAAATGGGAACGAATAATTGGGGTCGGAGTAAAAACTAATTGTTACTCCGACCCCTTTTATAGTCTCAGCTTGTGCGTTAGCCGGCCGGCGGCAGGATCACCGCATCAATCACGTGAATCACGCCATTGCTGGCCGCGACGTCGGCTGACACCACGTTGGCACCGTTAATGGTCACGCCACTGGCCGAAGCCACGACCTGCGCCGTGTCACCCTGCAGGGTGGCCGCATCAATGGTGCCGCTCAGGTCCGATGACATCACTTTGCCGGACACCACGTGGTAGAGCAGGATGGCGGTGAGCTTATCCTTGTTTTCGGGCTTGAGCAGATCTTCAACCGTACCTGCCGGCAGTGCGGCGAATGCGGCGTCGGTCGGCGCAAACACGGTCAGCGGGCCATCGCCCTTAAGCGCATCCACCAGGCCGGCGGCTTTAACGGCTGCCACCAGCGTGTTGAACGACCCGGCGCCAGCGGCCACATCCACGATATCGCCCGGGCCTTTGTCCTTGTGGCCTCCGGCACTGGCCAATGGCGCAAAGGCTGCCATGGCGAGCACAGCAACGGCCATCAGGCTTTTGGAAAAACTACTGATCTTTGCATTCATATCGGTATCTCTCGGTAATTAACATAGGTTTACCCCCATGTTGTTGGATTCGCGGGGGCGAGAGATTCAGATTCGAATGTTGCGGCGGGCCAAAATTTGGGCGCCCATAATTTGGGGTCCATAATTTGGGGTCGGAGTAACAATTAGTTTTTACTCTGACCCCAAATTTGCGACCCCAAAAATTAGATTGGTCAGGCTACCCTGCGGCGGCGCATCCAGCCGAGGCCGGCCAGTGCCGAGCCGAACAGCCACACGGCAGCCGGCACCGGTACCACCGTCATATCGAGGTAATACAGGTCGAAGTAGTCCTCGCCGAACGCCTGCACCGAGCCGTAGGAACTACCGGCGTCAAAGTAATCGGCGACATTGCCCTGGGCGGCCAGCAGAAAGACGTTGATGTCGTTGTTGAAGTTCACGCCACTGGCGGGAGCGAGTAACAGATCAAGATTGCCGACAAAGAAATCCTGCACGTAGGCTTCGGCTTCCTGCGAGGCGCTGACGAACATGTCATTGGCACAGGATCCGCCGCAGGTGAAATCGGCCTGCGTCAGCAGCAAGCCACCATCGCGGTAAACCTCCATGCCGAACACCGCACCGGGGTAATTCCCGGTGCCGGCTTCCGGCGTGGCGGTGTCGACGAAAAATACGCCGCTGATGTCAAAGTAAGTCCCTGTGATGTCATCAAAGTTCTCATCGTAGGACTCGCTAATCGAGCCCGCGAAATCCACGGCAACAATAGCCGCCGATGCAGCAAAGGGCAGCAGGCCGATAAAAAATACCGCGATGAGTTGGGTGAAGCTGGCCGGAACGGCGCGGAGCAAGGCTTTCATATGCAATTAACCAGATATAAACATTAACAACCCGGGCACAATGGCCCGAGACCTGTATCCCGCTAGCCGCGGGCGGCGTTGCATATCTGGTACATATGAACGATAGAAAATATAGCACGCTCGTGCAGCATCACCAACACGGCGGGATTACGTTAAGTCAATAATTTGGGGTCGGAGTAAAAATTAGTTTTTACTCCGACCCCAAATTATTTTAGTTCTTTGCGCCTTAGCCACACCGCCGCCAGCATCAGCGCGCCGTTCAGAATTCCCATCATCAGGAACGGTGCGCCGGGGCCGATGCGGTCAAAGGCGATGCCACCGACAAAGGTCGCAAAGGTGATGCCGGCACTGCCCATGATGCTGAACACGCCAATCACCGTGCCGCGAATCCGGATCGGCGCGTCCTGGCCGACCAGCACACCGGCAGCGATCAGCACGCTGATTTCGCCCATGCCAAGCAGCATCGCTGCGGGGATGGCAATACCGGCAAACGGGTCGGCCAGCAGGCCCATGCCGCTGTAACCCAGCGTGGCAATTGCCAGCCCCAGTGCCAGTGCCGTCAGACGATTCATACGGTCGGAGATCAGCCCGATCACGTAGGACCACAGCAGCGCCGTCCCTTGCACCACGCCGAACAGCATGCCGGCCTTTTTCAGCGCCGCGGCGGTGCCGATGTCATTGGCGGCACCCACCTGCACCGCCCACAACGACAAAAAGGTGGTGATGATGACCAGGTCGCCACGGCCGATGAAGGCCGCGCCATAGGCCACCGCAATGCGCGGGTTATCGCGGGCAATCTGTATGCCCCTGCCGAGCTGCGCCCAGATTGAAACCTTATCCGGGTCGGGTGCCGTCGCGCCCCGCCGCAACCCGGCCATGATCAGCACACCGGTCACCGTGCAAAAACCCGCCACCGTCCAGAAGGCGTAGCGACCGGCCGTTACCGCATCGAAACCGCGCGCCACCAGGATGTCCGGCAGGCGCGCAAAAAACAGCGCCATGAATATCACGCCGAAGGCGGTGCAAATGCTGTTCACCGCCAGCCACTTGCCGCGCGACACCTCCTGCACCGAATCCTGCACCACCGCACTCATCATCACCGGAGCGGCGCCGCAACCGACGGCAAAAATCAGCCGGTAGGCCACCAGCTCACCTTCCGATGTCGCCAGCGGATACAAAAAATAACTCAGCGCGAACAGCGCAAAACCGATACCGAACACCAGCCGCCGGCCGGTGCGATCCGACCACGCGCCGAAAAAGCCCACCACCAGCATCTGGAAAATTTCCGCCGCGGCAGCGAGGTTGCCGGTGAACATGCCCTGCCGTTCTTCAGGTATCTGCAGAATCTCGGTGAGGATGTAGGGCTGCGCAAAGCCCATGAAAGTCAGCGCACAGATGGTGCAGAACGAAGCGAAATTGGTGGTGATTAAATTCGTCCACGAATAACCCGGTGTGAACCACAGCGGGCCGAATTTAAGGCCGGCCGGATCCGGCTGCGAAGTACCGGACGGCGAAGAGTCCGGCTGCGGAGTTGTCGCTGACATCGGTTACCAGGTGCTCACGGTGACATGC
>JAUIEY010000276.1 GCA_030429685.1 Gammaproteobacteria bacterium | reverse complement strand
GTTCGGTCTCGACAAGCGCGATCCCGCCACCCGCTCAGGCGATTTCAAACCACAGCCCTGGAGCGTCACTGTAGACGGCGAGGCAGAGGTGACCGGCACATTCACCTATGAAGACATTGTCGGCCCGCATCCCCTGGAAGAGCGCATTTATCGCCTGCGTTGCGTCGAAGCCTGGTCCATGGTCGTCCCCTGGGTGGGCTTCCCGCTGGGCGATCTGCTGAAACGCTTCAAACCCACCTCCAAAGCCAAGTATGTGGCCTTTGAAACTGTCTACCGGCCCAGCGAAATGCCGGGTCAGCGACGTGGGCTGTTGCGCTGGCCTTATCGGGAAGGGTTGCGCATGGATGAAGCCATGCACCCGCTGACGATACTGGCGACTGGTCTGTACGGAGTCGAATTGCCCAACCAGAATGGTGCGCCGCTGCGCCTGGTAGTGCCGTGGAAATATGGTTTTAAAAGCATCAAATCCATTGTGCGCATCAGCTTTGTCGAAACCGAACCGTTTACTACCTGGAGTGACTCGGCACCTTCCGAATACGGCTTCTATGCCAATGTAAATCCTGAGGTCGATCACCCACGCTGGAGTCAGGCGCGTGAGCGACCGATAGGCGCCGGCTTTTTTGCATCCAAAGTGCCGACCCTCATGTTTAATGGCTATGCCGATGAAGTGGCAGGGCTGTACACCGGCATGGATCTGTCCCGCTACTACTGATCCCGCGCTGCGTTAAACGGTTCTCCATGATTCGTCCCGATATCCGGCAGCAGCGCCTGATCGTCAAACCGCTGTGGTTCGCCGCCTGCCTTGCGCCGTTCATCTGGTTCTGTCTGCGCGCTCTGGAAATCGCGGGCGAGGGTCTGGGTGCTGACCCAATTGAAGCCACGCAGGACTATATGGGAATCTGGGCACTGCGCCTGCTGCTGGTTACGCTGGCGATAACACCGCTGCGGCGTCTGACGGGCATGCTCTGGCTGATCCGCCTGCGACGCATGACCGGGCTGTTCGCGCTGTTTTACGCCAGCGCACATTTCCTGAATTACCTGCTGCCGGATCAGGGGCTGCTGTGGTCAGCTATTGTCGAAGACGTTCTGGAAAGACCGTTTATTACGGTCGGCGCTCTGGGGCTGGCCGGCCTGATCGCGCTGGGCGTCACTTCAACCCGCGGCTGGCAAATCCGGCTGGGAAAACGCTGGCAAAAACTGCACCGACTGGTATATCCGATCGCAATTCTTGCCGTATGGCACTTCTGGTGGCAGGTCAAGGCCGTTGTAACCGAACCGGCCATCTATGCGCTCATACTGGCAATATTGCTGGTCAGCCGTCTGCCCAAAAAAAACCGCGCCCGGCATGCGCCGGACGCGGAACAACAGTAACCCCACCCCGCTACTGACCAGAATGCCAACTAACCGTTGTAGGCACGCTCGTCGTGCTGCGTAATATCCAGACCCTCGGTTTCCGCTTCCTCCGACACACGGAGCCCGATGAACGTATCAATAAGCTTGAACAGCACCAGCGAAACAACGCCACACCAGGCAGCTATAGACGCCGCGCCTATTAGCTGCTCGACCAGCTGTTGTCCGCTGGTGGCAATATCCTCACTGAGAAAACCAAGACCGCCCAGGCGATTGGCAAGAAAAGCCGTCATGCAGAGGCCGAGAAAACCACCGACCCCATGCACCGGAAACACATCCAGTGAATCATCGATTTCAAAGCGCCGTTTCAGAATCTGCGTCGCCCAGAAGCAGACTACGCCTGCCAGCAGTCCGATAAGCAGCGCGCCGGCCGGACCGACAAAGCCGGAGGCGGGCGTGATGGTACCGAGCCCCGCCACCATTCCGGTGACAATACCCAGCACGCTGGGTTTGCCAAACCGGATCCATTCCATCGCCATCCACGCCAGCGATCCTGCCGCGGCACCGATATGCGTGACCAGCATGGCCATGCCGGCATTCCCATCCGCCGCCAGCGCACTGCCGGCGTTAAAGCCGAACCAGCCGACCCACAGCATGCAGGCACCGGTCACGGTCATGGCCAGATTGTGCGGCGGCATCGGCGTCATCGGAAAGCCCTTGCGCCGGCCCATATATATAGCCGCTACCAATGCCGCTATGCCCGCATTGACGTG
>JAUIEY010000275.1 GCA_030429685.1 Gammaproteobacteria bacterium | reverse complement strand
CCATGTTGTCCTCTCCTTGACGAGTTACGTTTCCCGGTAGTGCCGGGTCAGGAGAGAGTTCGTCTACTTTACGGCTGCGGATGGCGCCGATTGGTATCAATTTGTAACGATTTAACTATTTGAAAAATAACTATTTTTCAGGATCTTCCGTGGCCTGCGGAAGTGGCTCCGCTGGTTCATCCGCAGACGGCGCCGGCGATGGCGGTGCCGGTGCGGTTCCCGCATGTCTGTAGAAATTCAGCATCCCGCCGGCATCTGCAATGACGGCGAGGTTGCGGCCCGGCAATAGCAGCACGCCCAGCGGTGGTACGGTGGTCTGAACCGTCTGCACCCGCTGCGGACTGGCCGGCATCGTTACATCGTAAATACGGAACTGATTGCCCGGTTGCGACAGTGCAAAGGCAAAATCGGTGGTACCGAATTTTTTCACGGCAATCTGATTGACAGTCTGCAGATCGCGTTCGCCCCAGACGAATTCACCTTCTGCCGTCCATGCTGTCAGGCTGTAGCCGCTGACAGCATCGCTGATTTCGGCAGCACTGTAGACAATGCTGCTGTCGTTACTGAAGGCCACCGCCAGCGGCTGCTGCCCCGGCGTGCTGAACAGGCGCCGGGTTTCCAGCCAGTAGGGTTCGAATACGTCAATGCCCTGGTTGGCCGGCAAAGCTGCCGCCGCCTGACTGCTGTCTGCCGACAGGGCAACAAAAACCGGCTGCGCATCGGCGGGGTGCACCAGGCCGGCTTCGGTCAGCCGAGTGGCGCCGAGGTCAAGCGCACCCACCCGGTAATTGCTTTGCCTGGCCGGGTTGATACTGATGACCTGCACGCTGCCGGGCTGACTGATGTCGGCGGTTTCGGCGGTTTCGGCGGTGGCCGCGACAATGTTGTCTGCCGTCACTGTGAGCGGCGCATTGACGATGGCAACAATAGCGACCAGCTCCGCCCCGGAACTGGCTACGGCGATACTGCTGGGTTGATGGCCGATGCCGATTATCTCGGTCAGCTGCGGCGCGGTCGGATCTGCCAGATCAATGATGGCCAGGCCACCCGGGGTACGCGGATGCGGCGCCTGCTGGCCGGCTTCCGGGCGCGCCAGGTAGAGGGCGGCCAGCGCCCAGCGGCCGTCCGGGCTGATGGCCACACCCACCGGCGAACCTGGCAGTTGCATGCGGCTGATGCGTTTGGCCTGCGACGGATCCGCTATGTCAATGATATCGAGCGCCATACGCTGACGATTGGTATGCAGCAGAACCTGTTCGTTGGGCATGGCAGCAAGGACTTCCGCGCCGCCATCGGTGGTAAAAGCTGCAACCCATTCAAATTCCGGGGTGGCGGGTCGGTCGGGCGCGGCGGTCATCACCAGCCATACCGCGATGCCACCAGCCGCCAGCAATGCCAATGTAAAAAGCGTATTGCGCATGGATCTCAATCTACTGTATTTCGGCTGCGCCAGAAAGCTTCGGTGGGCGCCGGGCTATTTTTGTGCACCGCCAATAACAATTTTGCCGCTCTTGTTAATCGGTGCGCGCCCCAGCAGACGCGAAGCCAGATCAATATGGCCGTCCAGTGCGTATTCCACCGTCAGGTCATCAGCCGCCAGCATGTTAAAGCCGGTGCTCAGCGCCTTGGCAATGCTCAGCGACGCGGGGACCGTTATAACGGTGGCGTCATAGGGAGCTATGTCGAAAGCTTCGTTCAGCCTGGCGGTAGCAATCTCCGCACCGTTAATCTGCAGCGCCAGCCGGCCGCCCTTGACGGGCAGTTTGACGCTGTTGGGATTACTGATGCGTAGCCGCGCCTCCAGATCCACCCGCATACCCAGCATGCTGGGCTGACCCAGCGTGATGCCGTCCAGTTCGACTTCCGGGGGCTCGAGGTCGGCGTACAGCAGCGCGCAGCCGGACAGCAGGGTAAGAGTAAGTACGTAGGCACTTAGCCGCGGCAGAAAGTGTTTCATGTGATAGTCTGAAATTTGTTGAGCATGAGCTGCAAATATACCAGCCGATTGGAGTCTTAAGTCATGAAAGTTTTTCTGGTTCCTGTCGCCGACAGGCCCGAGGCCAAGGCAGCAGTCAAAGTTGCCTTCGGTCTGGCCGAGCGATATTCCGCCAACGTGGTGGGCTGCCACCTGCGCCCCCATCGAGA
>JAUIEY010000042.1 GCA_030429685.1 Gammaproteobacteria bacterium | reverse complement strand
CATGCCGGCTTTCGACAGTCAGCGCATTGCGCTGGCTGATGCCAGCGGCCAGATTCTGCGCGAACCGATACGCGCCGAACGCGATCAGCCACCGTTTGATCGTGCCACCATGGACGGCATTGCCGTAAGTTCGGCCGCGCTGCAAACCCGTCGCTTCCGGCTTGCCGGCACCCAGGCGGCCGGCGCAGCAGCACTGCGCCTGCAGGACCGCAACGACTGTATAGAGATCATGACCGGCGCAGTCATGCCCGCCGGTGCCGACACGGTTATCCCGGTGGAGCGCATCCGGCATGCGGGTGACAACATCGAACTGGAACAGGGATACCAGGCGGAACCGCAGCAGTTTGTGCACCGGCAGGCCAGTGATCACGCCCGCGGTGAATTGCTATTGGAACCCGGGGTGCGCATCGGCAGCCCCGAAATGGCCATACTCACCGCAGCCGGCCAGGCTGACGTGGCCGTCGCGCAATGGCCCGCCGTTGCCATCATCTCAACCGGCGACGAACTGGTGGATGTCGGCGAGCCCATTGCCCCGCACCAGATTCGCTCGTCCAATGACCGCGCCATCGAAACCGCCCTGCGCCTGCGCGGTTGTCAGCGCACCCGCCGCAGTCGCCTGCCGGACGATCCGGGCCAGCTGAAAATCGCAATAGCGGAATTGCATGATGCCAATGATGTGCTGATCCTGAGCGGCGGCGTATCCATGGGCAAGTATGACTACATTCCGCGCATCATGGATGAACTTGGTGTGCAACTGATCTTCCACAAGATCCTGCAGCGCCCCGGCTTGCCGATGTGGTTTGGCATCAGTGCGCGGGGCGTGCCGGTATTTGCCCTGCCCGGGAACCCGGTATCCACGCTGGTGTGTCTGACCCGCTATGTAATTCCGGCGCTGCAGGCAGCGCTCGGCTACGCAGCACCCACGACCAGCCTGCCACTTGCCGCAGACGTGGAATTTCGACCGGACCTGTGCTGGTTTCTGCCGGTGCAACTGCAACACGACCGCAAGGGCACTGTAGCCGTCCCGCGACCGACCAACACGTCCGGCGATTTCATTGGTCTGCGCGGTACGGACGGATTTATTGAATTGCCGCGCGGTCAGGACCGCTATGTTGCGGGCAGCCGCTGGACTTTCCACGCATGGTGACGCACCTGTCAACGTTGCCGGCAGCTGATACTATGCTGAAATAATTACCTGACCTGATGACCCGAACTTGCACCGTGCCGTGCCCGGCGCAGCGGACATGAAAAAAATTCCATCCATCAAGACTGCCATGACCGCCTTTCCGTATTCGGTGCAGCCAGGTGCATCACTGCATCAGGCAATTGAATTCATGCGCACACACAATATCCGGCATTTGCCCGTGGCCGATCACGGCGAACTGATGGGCTTGGTGTCCGATCGCGATATCAAGCTGGTACTGGGCCCGGATTTTGCCTATCCGGATCCGGACAAACTTACCGTCGGCGACGTGATGCGCGCCGATACCTACACCGTGGATCTCGATGAACGCCTCGACAACGTACTCGCGCACATGGCTGAACACCACATCGGCTCGGCGGTCGTCACCCGCCATGGCAAACTGGCTGGCATGTTTACGCAGTCCGATGCCTGCCGGGAGTTTGCCGAATATCTGCGCGACCAGTTTCGCAAGTCCGGCGGCGGCGATGCCGCCTGAACCCTGCTTCAGGAGCCTGAATTGAGCCACGATAATGTCACTGACAGACAGTTCCGACCGCTGCGCATAGCGGTTATGACCGTGTCTGATACCCGCGATGCAAGTAATGACACTTCCGGTGGGTTGTTAATTGAAAAACTCACGGCTGCGGGCCATGAACTGGCCGACCGACAGATTCAGCCGGATGACATCTATCGCATTCGCGCCGCCGTATCGGCATGGATAGCCGACCCTGCGGTACAGGTGGTCATCACCACCGGCGGCACCGGAGTTACCGGACGCGACGGCACACCGGAGGCTGTCACACCGTTGCTGGACAAAATGATTGACGGCTTCGGCGAGATGTTCCGCTCGTTATCCTGGGCCGATATCGGCACCTCAACCCTGCAGTCGCGCTGCCTGGCCGGCGTCGCCAATGGCACTTATATATTCTGTCTGCCGGGCTCCACCGGTGCCTGCCGCACCGGCTGGGACGAGTTGATAGAAAAACAACTGGATTACCGCACCCGGCCCTGTAATCTGGCCGAACTGATGCCGCGACTCAAAGAAAGCTGAACAAGGGTGAGCAAGTGAACAAGAAAAACGATCTGCCGCAACTCGAGGTGCATATGATTCCGTGCCTCGAGGACAACTACGGCTACCTGGTACACGACCCGGACAGCGGCTTTACCGCCAGTATCGATACGCCCGAGGTCGAACCCATAATGCGGGCATTGGACGAAAAAGGCTGGCAACTGACTCATATCCTAAACACGCATCACCATTACGACCATGCCGGCGGCAACCTCGAACTGAAGGAAAAAACCGACTGCATAATTGTCGGCGCCAACAAGGATGCCGACCGTATTCCCGGCATTGATATCCAGATGGGTGACGGTGATACCTACCTGTTTGGCAAACATGAAATGACCATCCTGGAGACCCCGGGACACACCAGCGGGCACGTCACGTACTATTTTGCCGATTCCGGCATCGCCTTCGTCGGCGACACACTGTTTGCCCTGGGCTGTGGCCGCCTGTTCGAAGGCACACCGGAGACTATGTGGGAATCGCTGCAAAAACTGCTGGCGCTACCCGAGGAGACACTGGTCTATTGCGCCCACGAATACACGCAATCGAACGCGGATTTTGCCGTCACAGTGGAACCGGATAACGGCGATTTACGTACCCGCAAAACCGAAATCGAGAAGCTGCGCGCCAGGAACAAACCCACCATCCCGACCACTATCGGGCTGGAAAAGCGCACCAACCCGTTTCTGCGGCCGGACAGCGAAAATATCCGTGCCACCGTCGGGCTGCGCGATGCCAGCGACACAGAGGTGTTTGCCGAGGTTCGCGCCCGCAAGGACCGTTTCTAGCCAGTTCGCAATTCCCCGCATTTGCTGCGCAGCGCGGCAAATTATGTGAAAAGCGTCACAACACCCGAACTGCCACCCTAATAAGGTGCTGCAGATGACCCTGACGCGCAAACTGATGTTATTGCTGGCCTTTGCCCTGCTGCCGGTGTGGGCGGTGATATTCGCGCAGCTGCATTTCGGGGTAACCGCCAATTTCCAGGCCTTTGATGCGTACACGCGGGACACGCTGCGGCAGCGCGTGGACTCGGCCATCAATGATCACAACCTGCGCCTGCATGGCGACAGCCGCTACTGGATGAGCGAAAACGCCCTGGCAGGCCAAGCCGGCCTGGCGGCTTTCAGCAACCCACCGCAGGAATTTCCGCGGCAATGGCTGCATGAGTCGGATGTGCTGTCGCTGGTCGACCTCAATGGCAACATTATCTGGTCAACGGCCCGCAATGGCGCCGCCTGGAATGCTGATACGATCCGCTCCGCCGACGGCAGGCTCAATCCTTACCTGGCGCAGACCGACAATGCGCTGGGGCAGCATTTTTTCCTGCCCGCCGCGGACGGCCTGCAACTCGCATTTGCCACCCAGGTCATAAACCATCGCAGCGGCGCCACCGAAGGGCACCTGGTCGCAGCCCGCAAGCTCGACCGCTTCTTTTATGCCGGGATCACACCGAACGACCTGTCGCTGGAAGTGCTCTACTCCGGCGGCACCGCGACGCTCGCTTCACAACTGGAACCGCTGCTGAGCCGGGGCGGCGCTGACGCCGACACGCTGTTTGAGATTGAGCAGGCGACCGAACATGCCTATATGCGCTACGACGATGCCTTCGGCAATCCGGTGCTGTTGCTGGGCGCTGCCAGTCCCCGCTTTATCAATACATTGCCCAACAACCCGGGCATAACCATGTTCTGGTGGATCACCGCCATCACGGCGGTCTACGTGCTGCTGATGGCGGGCGTTGTGCGCCGCATCCTGGGTGAGCCGCTGCGACGCCTGCGGGCGCAGATTCGCGCCATGAGCCTGGACGGACTGGCGGATGTCGATACCAGCGGCAAAAATGAAATCATCGCCATCGAGGAAATGTTCACCGCCCTGGCGGAAGAACGTGAAAAGCGCGAAAGCAGCCTGCGCAACTTTGAACGTGCGGTAGAAGCGGCTGATGATGCCATCGCCATCATTCGCGTGAACGGCAGCATCCTGTACGTGAACCCCGGCTACGAGCGCCTGACCGGCCGCAGTGCCGCCGAATTAAAAGCCGACAAGGCCTGGTGGAAACAGGTATTCGGACAGTTCACCATGCGTCCCCGCGAAGCGGACAACGAAGACGAATGGGCCGGTGAGCTCAGCATACAGCGACCCGACGGCGAGGTTCGCGATGTCGAGGTCACCACCTACAAACTGGAGAACGACGCCGGCAACCAGCCGCACTTTGTGATCGCTATGCGCGATGTCACCGAAAAGCAAGCGCAAATCACCGAGATTCAGCGGCTGGCAACCGCAGTTACCAGTATCGAGGACTGCATTATCATTGCGGACCGTGAGGGTCGCATTCTCTACGCTAACCCGGCCTATGAAAAGCGTTGCGGCAAAACCCTTGCAGAGATGATAGGCGTCGAAACCAACAAGCTGTCACATGCGGCCAGCCCGCTGGCGGTCTACGAAGATCTCAATCGCACCGTACTGGCCGGCAGGATATGGCGCGGCGAATTGCAGGCGGTGTTTCAGGACGGCCGCCGTGTCACTGACGAAGCCGCCATATCGCCCATCACCAACGAACAGGGCGAAATCATCAGCTACGTAACCACGCTGCATGACGTCACCGAACGCGTCACCATGGAAGAAGACCTGCGGCTGGCAAAAAATCGGGTGCAGCAGGCCAACGACGAACTTGAAGAACGGGTTGCACAGCGAACCGAAGAACTGCGTGCAGCCAAAGATGTGGCCGAACAGGCCAACGTGGCTAAATCCGCGTTCCTCGCCACGGTTAGCCATGAGATACGCACGCCGCTAAACGGCATCCTCGGCATGCTCGAACTGCTGGCCGATTATCCGCTGGACGGGGAACAAAAACGCCTGCTTGGCAGTGCCGACACCTCGGCCAACCTGTTGCTGGCACTGATTAACGACATTCTGGATTTCTCCAAAATTGAAGCCGGTGAATTGCGGCTGGACGAAACCGCTGTTTCGCTCCGCGAGGTAACGGAATCGGTAACGCTGGCACTGGCGGCGACCGCACATCACAAAAAGCTGGCGCTGAAGACCTCGCTGGATCCGAACCTGCCACGCAATATCATGATCGACGGCGTGCGATTGCAGCAAATATTGCTGAACCTGGTCGGCAATGCCATCAAGTTCACGAGTTCCGAAAAAAAATCCGGGGTGGTTTCGCTGGATGTGGATCGGGGCCCGGAATTGTCCGGCGCGCCGTCGCTGCGCCTGCGCGTCAGCGACAACGGAATCGGCATCCCGCCGGAAGCCATGAAAACCCTGTTCCGCCCGTTCACCCAGGCGGAGAGCTCCACCACCCGGCGGTTTGGCGGCACCGGCCTGGGCCTTAGTATCAGCTCGCGACTGGCCGGCCTGATGGGCGGGGAAATTTCCGTGACCAGTGAAATGGGCGAAGGCTCCACCTTTACCCTGCTATTGCCACTCATCAAGGCCACCGATGACAGCAGCACCCGGCTGCCACGCGTGAGCGGACGCATTGCCCGGGATACCGCGAAACGCTGGAATGAAGACCGGGTGCGTGCGCATGTGCTGGTGGCCGAAGACAACCGCATCAATCAAGATGTGATCAAACTGCAGCTCAAAGCCATTGGTTTTAGCTGTGATCTCGCTGATGACGGCGAGGCGGCGCTCAGGCTCTGGCACGAAAATGACTATGACCTCGTTCTGACCGACTGCCACATGCCCAACATGGATGGTTTCGAACTGGCCAAAGCTATTCGCGCCGACGAAGGCGCCGGGCAACGCACTCCGATTATTGCGCTGACTGCCAATGTGCTCAGCGAGGAAGCAGAAAGCTGCCGCGAGGCCGGAATGGACGAGTGCCTTACCAAGCCCATCGAACGCAGCCGGCTGGACAAGGCTCTGACGGTGCATATAACCGCACAGGCCGTACGCGACATCCGCGAAAACGACGGCCAGCCACCGGTATTTATAAATGCCACTGGCAGGAAGAAATCCACCGCTGCGCCGACCCGGCTGGCAACGCGTACCCCTAAGGGCCTGCTGGATATGAGCGTGTTTGCCGCCAACATTGGCGATGACCGCGGCGTGCAGTGCGAACTGCTCCGGCGCTTTGCGTCTGAAGCCGAACGCAATCTGGCCGATAACCGTGCAGCACTGACTGCTGAAGACGCCGATACGCTGAAGTGCAATGCCCACAAACTCAAGTCCGCTGCGCGCACCATCGGCGCCGAGCGCCTTGCCGCGGTTTGCGTGGAGATCGAGCAGGCGGCCGAGGCCGGCGATTTTCTGCTACTGACTGAATTACTGGAGCAAAAAGCCATGCTGATCACACTGCTGGGCCAGCAGATCAGCGAGGAAGTAGCGCGGGTCAAGGATAGCAGCGCTGTCGAGACGGAAACCTGATGGGAACTAGATCATGACGACTGATGCCAAGCCGATACTGATTGTTGACGATGACGCTTTCCAGCGCCGCATGATTCGTATCAAACTGCAAACTCGCGGCTACGAAGTGAACGAAGCCAAGGACGGGATCGAAGCGCTCGGCTTTCTGGCCGAGCGTGGCTACAGCCTGGTGCTGCTGGATATCGTAATGCCGCAGCTGAATGGCTGGGAGGTGCTTGATCAGATTCGCGCCCTGCGTCCGCAGAGCGAGTTGCCGGTGGTCATGATGACAGCGGAGGACAATACCTACGATGCCGATGCGGCAACCGCCCGCGGCGCCGATGACTACCTCACCAAGCCGATCGATTTTATGAAGCTGAATGAGCGCCTGGATGTGTATGTCAACGGCGGTACTGCCGAGGCGACATCTGATCAGTCCGGGACAGCCGCCGCCGACCCTGTTGGCCAGGCCGCAATTGATCAGGATTGCGGGCACGACCATTCCGGCCACAACGACACCGATACCGGCCGTCATCTTTGCGCCAAGCCGATTCACTCGTTGCTGGACGGGCTGATCGGCAATCTGCCGGGCGTGTTTTTCCGCGCCATCGGCAATGCCGACCACAACGTACAACTGAGCTTTGAGAGCGAAGGACTAAAAAGCTTCCTCGGCCAGGAATGGGACTGCGTACAGGATATTTTTGCCAGTCTCGAAAAACATGACCGCCGCGAGGTCAACCGGCAGTTCAGGGAACATGCGATCGAGGTTCGGCCCATACTGCTGCGCTTTCCCTGCCGCAACAAAATCGGCCGGGTCGGCTGGATCGAATGCCGCGCGACCCCACACAAGCTGCCATCCGGAGAGACCGTCTGGGATGCCATGCTACTGGACGTGACAGAACAGAAAGAGCTGGAGCTGGCGGCAATCCGCTCGCGCGAAGCAGCGGAGCGCAACCCGGCACCGGAATTTTTGCCGCTGCTGGAGATGTACCGGCGGTTTCACGCCGCGATGCGCGCCGGCGAAAACACGGCAACACTGGCTGCCAATATTGCCGAACTGGAGCGCGAACTGAGTCAGCCAAAGACTGAATCAGCGCCGGTCGAAAATATCGACGACCTGCCGGATCGTGCTTACCGCGACGAAAGTGGTTTTATCCACCAGTGCGCCCAGTGCCGCAAAGTCAAAAATTTTGCTGACGACGGAACCTGGGAACTAATCGCCGACTGGACCCACGAAATGCCGCTTAAAACCAACCACACCATCTGCGACCATTGCGCAGAGGCGGACGAACTGCTGACGACGGAGTAGCCGCCGGTCAGTCTGCTGTCATCGGCTCACCCCAGGTGGGATCAAACGGCACCTTGTTTTCGGGCCCTAGGTTCAGCGATGACACGTCCATGATGTGCGTGCGAATTCCGGCAAACCCCCTGCCGGTTGCCCTGCCCCAGTTCATCTTGGTGCCATCCGGCGATACCGCCGCAAGTATGTTCAGCTTGTCGCTGTAGGTAAGCCGCTGCTGCTCGCCAGTCGCCAGGTCGCCCAGCCAGATTTCCCAGGCGTGATCCATGGCTTTGACGTAGACATAGTGGCGGCCGTCCGGAGCCGGGTGCGGATGCCAGTTCATGCCATCATCAAAGGTATGGCGACGCCAGTTGGTGCCGTCTTTCTTGATGGTAAAAATAGTCATCGGCGTGGGCTCCTTGACGCCGAAATCCTCATGGCGCCAGGCGCGGAAAATAATGTGCTCATTATCGTTCATGAAAAACGGCGCGCCTTCATGCCAGTCCTCGGTATTAGTAACCCGAAACTCATCCGTACCGTCGGCGCGCATCACCCAGATATCCATGTTGCCGTCTATCTGGCGGCCGAAGGTGATCCACTCGCCGTCCGGTGATACCGAAACTTCCGCCTCGTACCAATCGTTGTTGGTGAGCCGCTGCCTGTTGCTGCCGTCAAGGTCTGATGAATACAGCTCGGCACCCTGCGGATAGTTGTTCGGGTCAGACCAGTTACCCACGTTCTTGTCGATGTTGTCACGCGTTGAGGTCCAGACCACCCGTTTTTGATCGGGGAAAAAGTACGAACAGCCATCCTGCCCACGGTCATTGACGCGCCAGTAAGCCGAACCGTCAGCCGTGAAAATATAGGTCAGGTTGCCCTGCCCACCGTGACTGGACGGCACGGCGTCACGATCTTTGGTCTGTGCAATCAGGTGATAGGAATCCGGTGCCCAGTAGGCTTCTGCGGCAACCGGTATGTTTGGCACCATGTATGAGGGCAGCTCGCGCGGATCGGCGCGTTTAAATTCCGGCTTGTCGGCGGCTACCGCGGTGCCATTCAGTGCCACAGCAATTGTTGCGGCTAGCGCCAGCATTGCGCCGGCTCCGTGTCTGCTTAGAGTCATGCCATCTCCCCCGCTGAATTTGTGCAGTCCCGTATAATACCGCCCAATTGGCTGGGCGAGCCGCCGGAAGCTGTGGTAGCATCGCTCCGCCTCAGCCGCCGGGCCGCCCGCCACAGGGCCACACACCGGCGCTTCGAGACCAAGTCATTGATTTACAAAGCGCGCCCGTAGCTCAGTTGGATAGAGTGTCTGGCTACGAACCAGAAGGTCGGGAGTTCGAATCTCTCCGGGCGCGCCATTTCTCAGGCTGCCAACAATCCGCCCCGCTGGCGTTTTAAGCACAACCCTATGCAGAGATTTTGCTTCGGACCCTGACAAGAACCATCAGCGCCGACGCAAACAACCAGACAGCGGTGGGAACCGGCACAACCGCGGCCGGCGACAGTTCTGTAATGACGCGAATATAGTCACCGGGTGTGCCCGCATACCAGTCAACGGTAATTGTTTGCAGACCGGTGATGGTAACGGTATCGGTGCCGTCATCTTCCAGACCGCGCAATGTCGGATTAAGGTAGGTAACGCCGGTATTGATAAGAAAATCGCTGGCCGCAAGATTGTCAGTACTGCTTATGACCCCCAGTACATTGGAATCGAAAGATACATTGCCAATCTGGGTGCGGTTGCCCTGCGGATCGAAAAAGATGTAGTGACTGGCAACCACGGTTCCGGCAAAAATACTGCCGGCCCCCGAACCGCCGCCAGCACCGTCTGCAAGATCATCCACCAACAAATCGGCAGTCAGCAGAATATTCTGATCTTCGTCAAACGCGTAAAGGTTGGGGTTCTGAAAGGTATCGTCGCCAACAGTGTTGTCCGGATCAGACTCTGTAAACGGTACTGTCAGCTTGATAAAGGTAGCGCCAAAATTGGTTGCGCCGCCGCCGGAAACCTCACCGGATATCACCGTTGCAGAAACCGTCTGCAACGGTGCCACGGATAAAATCAGCCAGCAGGCTGCAATGCCTTTGCAGCGATGCGCGAATTGCCGTAGTTCGAACCCATAAACAGACACGTTAGCCTCCCCCGGGCTGCTCCAGCCGGTGCGTTATGTTGTCATTTTTCAGGGTGCTGCAGGCGCACTGAAATGGCCGCCTGCAACCTGATTCGCGACGGTATCGACAGCGATTTCCGCAACGAATCCAAAACTCTGCTCCAGCACCGACGCCGGATCAAAGTCGTCATTCTCAACATCGTCCAGATCAGGTGTGCAGGTCAGAGCCAATCTGTATGACTCCGGCGCCAGCAGATACCCGACTTCATAACCGTAATCCATACCATCCCAGACGACCTGCGCAGAGGTAATAGCATCGTCCAGGCCGTCAAAATCATCAGCCACGGCCATACCATCAGAATCATCAAATACGTAGACGGATACGTTGTCGTATATGCCCTGATCCATTTGACAGGCTGCATTGGATGCCAGCAGATCAGCGGGAACATCGCCTGCTATGCCACCCGTGACTGACGTATCAACAATCCGAATAGCTGGTTTCAACTTATAATTGGCAGCGCAGGCTTCCAGATCACCCATTTGGCCCGGCGGCTGGGTAATAGACTTTTTGACGTCAAAATCTAGCGTGTAGTCGGACACGTTGTTTGCGGTAACAGTAATCCCGCCGACAATCTTCAGACCGGTCTGCGAACCGCTGGGTATATACAGCGAACACTGGGTGCCGTCATCGAACTCGATGTAAGAGTCCATAACATCGCGCTCGGCATCCACCAGCAGGCGCACCCAGTTGTATTCCCCGGCCGGCAAATCACCGCTGAAGACCAGCTTGCGGTCCATTCCAGTCAGTGTCAGCAGGTCTATATAGCAAAGCCCGGTATTGGTGTCGTAAGAATCGCAATTGTCTTCGCTAACCTGCACCGGATCCAGGGCGGCTCCGTCTTTGGGCTTCACAATAACGCCGCCGAAAGCAACGACCACCTTGGCAGCATTCTCAACCGGCGCATCCGTCAGACCGATGTTGAGAGTGCCGCTACCGGCACCATCACTGCTGCCACCGCCACAGGCAACCAGCAATCCGCACAGGGCCAGAACAGAGAAATTTTGCGTATTCATGGGATTGGTTCAAATCTGCTTAAAAAATGACGCCCCATTCTGCCATGAACAGATTTTTTCTTAGCGAATCAACATATTATGTAAAATTCTCTATCCGCCATGACGGAACGAAACGCATCAACCACTCTCCCCCTGCACCGTCGCAAACCGATAGAACTTGCCGTCCTTGCCGTAGGCAATCACATCGTATTTAACCGGGTTAGGCGCCTCCATGCCTGGCGACCCCGGCGGCATGCCCGGCACCGCAATGCCTTCTATGTCATCACGGTTTTCATCCAGCAGCTTGCGGATGATGTCGGCCGGAATATGCCCCTCTACCCAGTAGTCGCCAACCTCGGCGGTATGGCAGGACCCCAGCTGCCGGGGCACCCCAAGCCTTTCCTGCACGGACCGGGTACTTGCCATGTTGCGAACCTCAACGGCAAAACCATTTGCCTTGAGATGATCCACCCACTTGGTGCAGCAACCGCAGGTGGGCGTCTTGTTGACAACAATCACCGGTCGCTCAGGCGACGATTCGACAGCGGCTTCGTCTGCCCACGCAACATTAGCGAGAGTAATCGCACACGCTGCGATCAGCGCTAGTTGGATTTTTCTCATTGCAGCCACCTGCTCACCCCATCAATCAGATCTTTCATGTCGCCCCGGGTCTGCGGCAACTCGTCCGGCGGCAGATCAAGGTGGTTTAACGGCACTTCATCCTGGTACTGCTCGAACACCGGCGCCACCACCTCGGTGGGATACCGCGGGATACGGCGACCTTCGCGCAGTTTCGCTATTGGCAATACCCCTTCAATGATCCCCTCAACATTGCCTTTGAGCTCACCGTAAACTTTGCCGTCCGGCCCTACGATCAGCGAATTGCCGCCGAAAGGCGCGCCGGGACTGCCGGGCGGAAAAGTGATATTCGACATGGCCGAGAACACATTGTGAAAGCGCGCCGTGGCCTTGACGTCCTCAACCGCAAACAGCGTCGCGGTGCGGAACATGATTTCCACACCGCGCATGGCGAACGCGGCGAACACAAACGGGTCAAGCTGCACCGTGCTGACCGCAATATTGCCGTACTCCGTCTGCAGC
>JAUIEY010000041.1 GCA_030429685.1 Gammaproteobacteria bacterium | reverse complement strand
GCGTGATGCCGAAGTCGATCTCGCCTTCGATGGAATAGGTGCGGTCTGCCCGATGGTAGACAAAGCGGTACTTCGGATCCGGCGTCACCGTTATCCGCTCCTGCTGCCGGCTGCTGAATACCATTGCCTGGATGGACTCGATGGTGCAGACGAGCAACACCAGCACCGCCACCAGCAACGCCAGCACCGCAACTGCAACAGCTATCCCGCGGCTGCCGAAAGGCAAATTCTGGTTTGCCCAGCGGGTGCTGAAAACCGTCGCATAAATTTCATTGCGCACCCGCAATTCGCCGGCCTGACTGACTGTCACCACGCCGGCTGTCAGCAGTTCATGCTGCGCCTCGGAAGCCGGATCAAAGGTCACTTCCACACCCTTGCGCACCCGCCCGTATAGATTCAGCCGGGCGGTGCGGCCGGTATCATCGCGCAGCAGGCGTTCCGCTATTGCCGAGACATGCGGTTCATTAACTAAAGTCGTCGGCGACCTGAACTGCCGCTGCACCAGTTCATCAACCGCGGCAACGGTAATGTCGGCATCGTCGCGGCGGGCCAGACCACGGAAAACTTTCTGACTAAGATAAGGATGGCCACGGGTCCAGTTCCAGACCCGGCTGATAATCGCTTCCGGATCACCGCTGAACGGCCCCAGACCGTTGACCAGACCCGCCATTTCCTGCGGACTGAAATCATCCAGCTGCACAGCTGTCGAAACCTCGAAGGCCGAACCCTGCAGCGCGCCGACCAGCTCGTTCGCCGGCGCAGCGGCCAGCATGACGAAGACCAAACGATTGAAATCCGCTGCCGTGGCGCGAGCGTCGTGACAGGCTCGTATGGTGTCAAACAGATCCTGTGCCACCGGCTCAGCACTGGTGACTTCCAGGCGATCAAAAAAAATCACCACCGGTTGATCAGTTTCCTGCAGCACGATCTCCTGGAAGAACTCCCGCAGACGCTGCAGGTTGGTCAGTCCGCCGCGCTCGGCCCACCAGTTTTGTAAATCGGCCTTGATACGCAGGTCGCGGGCAATCCGATACACAATACTGTAGTACCAGCGCCCGGCATTCTCCGACAGATCTTCCTTGCTGATGCGATCCAGATCGACGACCGCCACGCCGATTTCCTGCGAGCGCAATCTTGCCGCCGTGGATGCAACCAGACTGGTTTTTCCGGCTTGCGGTTGAGCCAGCACATGGCAGTATTCGCCTTCTGTCACGCGGCGGTAGAGTTCGGCATCGGCCATGCGCTGCAAATAGCACTCGCGACCGGGCTGAATAGCCCCGCCAACCGCGTAAAATTTGGGATCTCGTTGTTGCTCGCTCGTCACCAGCGTAAGTTTGACTAAATATGACTGAAAACACACCCTGGGCTACGGGGCTGCTTGCTTTCACCTGGTTGCACCTTGCTGTACCGGTTTGCGCAGCCGCGGCTGCCGGTCCGACCGATGTCGTAGTGGTGACTGCATCACGTGGCAACGAGTCTGCAATGAATGTTGCCGCCAACCTGTCGCGTATTGACGGCGATGCTCTGGACCTGGTCTCCGCATTACATCCCTATGAAATCAGCGTGCAGGTTCCGGGTACCTGGATAAATCGCAACAGCGGTCAGGAACAGCTGACTGCTATCCGCTCACCGGTGCTGACCGGCGCCGGCTCCTGCGGCGCTTTTCTGGTACTCGAAGATGGCATCCCGACCCGGCCAGCCGGTTTTTGTAACGTCAACCAGTTGTTTGAAGTGCCGACTGAACTGGCCAGTGCGGTCGAAGTGCTGCGGGGCCCGACTAACGCCTACTTCGGCTCCAACGGACTGCACGGCACCATCAACATCCTGCTGCCAACGCCGGGCGACACAGGCTTCGCCGCGAGCCTTGAGACCGGCTCGCACAGCTTTGCCCGCAGCCGCATCCGCTGGGACGATGCGACTGCAACAGGCGCAACCAGTGCGGGCATATTGCTCGACCATGACGGCGGTTATCGGGATGAGTCCGGTTACGAACAGGTCAAGGCATTCGTGAAAAACCGCCGCAATCTTGCGGGGGGCGTGTTGCAGGTAAGCGCCAGCCTGTCGGAACTGGATCAGGAAACCGCCGGCTATATCACGGGCTTCCAGGCCTACAAAAATACCGCGACGCGGTTTGGCAATCCCAACCCGGAGGCTTTTCGCGAAGCCGGCAGCCGGCGCCTCGCCGCTGTCTGGCAACCGGCTGCCGGCGGCTCCTGGCAGCAGGAATACCGGGCCTATCTGCGCAATTCAGAAATGGAATTTCTGCAGCATTTTCTGCCCGGCCAGCCACTGGAAGAAAACGGCCAGACCAGCGGCGGCCTGATGTTCAGTAGCAAGCGCGGTTTTGCCGACGGCATGCAACTCACGCTCGGCGCGGACGCTGAACTCGTGCATGGCTATTTGCGCGAAACCCAGGCAGAACCGGCCACGGGCAGTGCCTTTCTGATTGCAACACGCCCGGTTGGCAAACACTACGACTACGATGTGTTCGGCTATCAGCTTGGCGCATTTGCAGCCTTGCGCGTGCCATTGAAGCAACGTTGGGAGCTGCAATCCGGTGCCCGTATGGAGTATCTCCGTTACCGCTACGACAACAATATGCTGAGCGGCAATACACGGGACGACGGCACACCCTGCGGTTTCGGCGGCTGCCAGTACAACCGGCCCGCCGATCGCAGCGATGCTTTTTTTAACATTGCGCCCAATGTTGGTGTGCTGTATCGCTTTGACCCGAAAACCATTGGTTTCGCCAATCTGACACGCGGCTTTCGCGCCCCGCAGGCTACCGAACTGTATCGACTGCAGCGCAGTCAGACCGTTGCCGAGATCGACAGCGAAACCGTGGATGCGCTGGAAGCCGGCATCCGTCATCAGGACGGCAATATTCGCCTGGAAGCAGTCGCATACCTAATGCGCAAACGCCATTTTATTTTTCGTGACGCGGCCGATTTCAATGTCAGCAACGGCAAAACCGAACACAGCGGTGTGGAAGTCAGCATTGACCTGCAACTGAACGACCGGTTTTATGCAGCACTGGCGGGCAGCTTCAGCCGGCAGGAATATCGCTTTGACAGCGCGGCGGATCAGGGCGAAACCATCGTTACAGGCAATGCAGTGGATACCGCTCCGGAACTGCTCGGCAGCGCCCGCATCGGCTATACCGGCAACCGCTTTACGGGCGAACTGGAATGGACCCATACGGATGGGTATTTTCTGGATGCGGCCAATACCGCCCGCTATGAGGGCCACCATCTGTTAAACCTGCGGCTCAACTGGCAGTTCAGCAAACGCTGGTCCGCCGCTATGCGGATCAATAATCTGACCGATGAACTATATGCCGACCGCGCTGACTTGCTGTCGGTGACGGCGCCGCCGGTCTACCGCTATTTTCCGGGCCACCCACGCGAAGTCTACGTCAGCCTCAGTTGGCAGCGCTGAAACGCCCCAACCAACGCAAAAAAAACGCGGCCTTGGCCGCGTTTCGTGCTATGCGGCTTCCCCCGCATTGCCCGGTATAAACTGATTTGCCGGCAGTATACCCAATCAGGGGCGGGTTTGCCCGCTGCCCCGCACCACGTACTTGTAACTGGTTAGCTGCTCTGCACCAACCGGGCCGCGCGCGTGAATTTTTCCGGTCGCAATGCCAATCTCCGCGCCCATGCCGAATTCACCGCCGTCAGCGAACTGGGTAGATGCGTTGTGCAGCAGGATGGCGCTGTCGAGATCGTGAAAAAACTGCTCCACGGCCTGCTGATCTTCGGCAATTATCGCCTCGGTATGACCGGACCCGTGCGCCGCTATATGCGCAATGGCGGCGTCAATGCCATCCACCGCCCGCGCCGCAATAATTGCGTCAAGATATTCGGTATCCCAGTCAGCCTCAGACGCCGCAACGGCACGTTCATCCAGGGCGCAGATACGCGCATCACCACGAATTTCGCAACCCGCGTCGATCAATGCATCTGCCACGGGACGCCAGTGCGTGTCGAGACAGGCCGCGTCTATTAATAATGTCTCGGCCGCGCCGCAAATGCCGGTACGGCGCATTTTCGCGTTGAGCACAATGTCGCGCGCCGTGTCGACATCAGCCGACGCATGCACGTATACATGACAAATGCCTTCCAGGTGACCGATAACCGGCACCCGGGCGTCGTTCTGCACGCGCGCGATCAGGTTCTTGCCGCCGCGGGGCACAATCACGTCCACATAGTTCGGCATGCCGGACAGCAGGTAGCCAACGGCTGCGCGATCAGTGGTCGGGACCATCTGGATCGCATCGCCGGTCAAACCGGCCGCCTGCAAACCCTCGATCATGCAATCGCGAATGGCACTGCTGCTGTGAAAACTCTCCGAGCCGCCGCGCAGGATTACCGCGTTGCCCGACTTCAGGCACAACGCACCGGCATCAGCCGTCACGTTGGGACGGCTCTCATAAATAATGCCGATAACGCCGAGGGGCACCGCGACCCGCTGAATCAGCAGACCGTTCGGACGTTCCCATTCCGCCGTAACCCGGCCCAGCGGATTCGGCAGGGCCGCGATCTGCCGGATACCCTCCGCCATCGCCGCAACCCGCGCCTCGTCCAGCAGCAATCGGTCGAGCATGGCACCGGACAGCCCCTTTTGTTCGGCAGCCTGCATGTCTCTGGCGTTGGCTGCCAGAATGTCGTCCCGGTGCGCGAGAATCGCCTCGGCCGCCGCTCCAAGCGCGGCCGCGCGCTGCTCGACACTTGAACGTGCGAGTGCTGCAGCGGCAGCTTTGGCGCGCCGCCCCATGTCATCCATCATGGCGGGAATATTGTTAGCGGTCATGACTTTTTACCGTTGTTACCAAGCAGCACGAGGTCATCGCGATGAATTATCTCCTTGCGGCCGAGATACCCCAGTTCCGCTTCAATGGCACTGCTGTGACAACCCGCTATGCGGGCCGCTTCATTGCTGTTGTAGGCGATCAGGCCGCGAGCAATGCGGCGGCCGTCCAGCAGGATGTTGACCGCCTCACCGCGGGCAAAGTTGCCTTCAACCCGCTGCACACCCACCGGCAGCAGGCTGCTGCCCTCAAGCAAGGCTTTTCCCGCCCCGGCATCTATATGCAGCGTGCCGCTGGGCGTCAGCGTACCGGCGATCCATTGCTTGCGGGCTGCAAGCGGTGTGCTGGAAGGCAGGAACCAGGTACACGCAGCTCCCCCCGTGATACGCCCCAGCGGCCGCTCGTGATGCCCGTCGGCTATCACCGTGGCACAGCCGGCCGACATGCAGATGCGCGCGGCCGCTACCTTGGTGGCCATACCGCCGGAACCATAGTCAGTGCGGGCAGCACCCGCGACAGCCTCAATATCCGCGGTAATCTCCGTTACCACCGGAATCAGTTGCGCCGCGCTGGAAGCGGTAGGATCGGCATCGTACAAACCGTCCACGTCCGACAACAGCACCAGGCAGTCGGCGCTGATCATCTCGGCAACCCGCGCTGCCAGTCGGTCATTGTCACCGTAACGAATCTCCTGGGTGGCAACGGTGTCATTCTCGTTCACCACCGGCAGCACACCCAGATCGAGCAACGTCGCCAGCGTGCTGCGCGCATTCAGATAGCGGCGCCGGTCCTCGGTGTCACCAAGCGTCAGCAGTACCTGCGCCACCTTGACGCCATGCGCTGCCATCAGTTCCTGGTAGCCATGCGCCAGCAATACCTGCCCTGCCGCGGCTGCGGCCTGATGCTCTTCCAGCCGCTGCTGAGCGGCGGTCATTTCCAGATAAGAGCGGCCCAGCGCGATCGCGCCCGATGACACCAGCACCACCTGCTTACCCGCCGCCAGCAGTTCTTTTATCTCGCCGCCCAGAGATTCCAGCCAGGCACGATTCAGCCGCCCGCTGGCACGGTCTATGAGCAGCGACGAGCCAATCTTGATTACTACCCTGCCTGCATTGGTCAGCGGTGCTGCCGCAGCGGTCGTGCCGGACCCGGTATTCATGCTGTCACGCGTGCGCCTAAAGCCCCGCGCTCAGGATATTGGCGCCACGACCGATAGCCATCGAGCCGCTGCGCACCACCGCCAGCACTTCCGAGCGGGAGGCGAGCGTCTGCATGAAGTCGTCTATCTGGGTGCCGGTACCGGTGAGCTGCACGGTATAGCTTTCCGGTGACGGATCCAGCACCTTGGCACCTGCAGCCGAAATGATGTCGGAAATATTGGCGCCGTCTTGCAGGCGAACCTTCATGAGCAACAATTCGCGCTCGAAGTGCTCGTTCATCGTCATGTCAGTAATCTTGACGACATCAACCAGCTTGAACAGCTGCTTGTTGATCTGGTCAATGACTTCGTTGGAGCCCGCAGTCACCATGGTCAGGCGCGACACCTGCGGATTCTCAGTGGGCGCGACACTGAGCGACTCAATGTTGTAGCCACGGGAAGAAAACATGGACGCGACGCGGCTCAGGGCGCCGGCCTCGTTCTGCATCAGTATGGAAATAATGTGCCGCATGGGATCAATCTGGGATCAGTCAGCGGGCGCCTCGGCAGCCCGAATACAGGTGAACGCGCAATGGTGGCGCAGTTTTCAGCCTATTGCAATGCGCCGGGCTTTGGCCGACACTTGCGACTAATTGCGCCACACCGGCGCGCGGCGTGGCTCGCGCCGCCAAAACGATAAACAAGACCCAGACAAGAAAGCTGCCGTTCCCGATGAACCCGAATCCAGAAGCCGCTGCATCTGCAGACCACCCGCTCGCCGGTACCCCCATGACGGGCGCCGAGATCATTGTGCAGGTGCTCGCAGACGAAGGCGTGGACACCATATTCGGCTATAGCGGCGGCGCTATTCTGCCTACCTACGATGCCGTGTTTCGTTACAACGACAAGCACAGCGATGGACCGAACGACGCGCCGATGCCACTGATCGTGCCCGCCAATGAGCAGGGCGCGGGCTTTATGGCGGCCGGCTATGCCAAAGCCACCGGCAAAGCCGGCGTCGTAATGGTCACATCCGGGCCCGGCGCCACCAACACGGCCACGCCGGTGCGTGATTGCCTGGCAGACTCGGTGCCCATCGTGGTTATTTGTGGCCAGGTGCCGACTGACATGATCGGCACCGACGCGTTCCAGGAGGCACCGGTGTCGGCATCACTGGGCCCGCTGGCCAAGCACTGCTTTCTGGTAACTCAGCCGGAACAGCTCGAAGCGACTATGCGCACCGCTTTTGAAATCGCGACTACGGGCCGGCCCGGGCCGGTTGTGATTGATGTGCCCAAGAATGTCCAGAACTGGGAAGGCGAATTCCGCGGCAGCGGCCTGCTGCCCGTGCCCGGCTACCGGCAGCGCATGCGTGCAGTGGAGGAAAACCTGCTTACCGATGCAGACTGCGCCGGATTTTATGGGTTACTGCAGGAATCGCAACGCCCGCTTATTTACTGTGGTGGCGGCGTCATCAATGGTGAGGCTGCCGCTGTGATGCGCGAATTTGCGCAGATGCATGGCATTCCGGTTGCCACCACCCTGATGGGTATCGGCGCCTATGACACCACCGACAAACTGTCGCTGCAGATGCTCGGCATGCATGGCACTGCATTTGCCAACTATGCAGTCGAAGACTGCGACATGGTAATCGCCATCGGCGCCCGGTTTGACGACCGTGTCGCCGGTGTTCCGGAAAAGTGGGCCCCCAATGCCAGGTGCATTGCCCAGTTTGACATCGACCCGAGCGAAATCGGCAAAGTCAAACCGGTGGCTTGGTCACATGTCGGCGTGCTGGAACGCGACCTGCGCAAAATAATTGACTATGGCAAGTCCCGCAATATCAGTCTGGACCTGCAGGAGTGGCAGCGGGAGATTGGTGCACTCAAGCAGACCTACGCTTTGAACTACGATCGCGACAGCGAGCTGATTCAGCCCTACGCCGTGATCGAAGCCATTAACCGGCACTCCAAGGGCGAAGCCATTATTACCACCGGCGTCGGCCAGCATCAGATGTGGTCAGCCCAGTACTTCGATTTCCGCGAGCCGCGCCTGTGGCTGACTTCAGGCAGCATGGGCACCATGGGTTTCGGCCTGCCAGCGGCTATTGGCGCACAGTTTGCCCACCGGGACAAACTCGTCATCGACGTCGACGGCGATGCCAGTATTCGCATGAACCTGGGCGAACTGGAAACCGTCACGACCTATGATTTGCCCATCAAAGTGCTGGTGCTGAATAACTACGGCGACGGCATGGTACGACAGTGGCAGAAACTGTTTTACCAGGGGCGCATGGCCGCGAGTGACAAATCATTGCGGCGTAAAGACTTCATCAAGGCAGCCCAGGCGGACGGCTTTGAGTATGCGGTGCGCCTGGATAACAAAGCCGACATGGAAACGGTTGTGCAGGATTGGCTGAACTTCCCGGGGCCGGCTTTTCTCGAAGTCGTTATTGATCGGGAAGCCGGCGTCTACCCGATGGTCGGGCCGGGCCTTGCCTACGACTCCATGATTACGGGCGACTTCATTCCCAGCCGCGACGGTCCGCGCAGCGGTGACGACGTTGACGGCAGCTCAATGTTCTGAGCGGCCGGGCGGGCTGGTCAGGCGACCAGCCGGTCCACCTTGGCGGCGCAGATAAAGTCGTTTTCCGACAAACCGTTTATTGCATGCGTGGTCCACTTGACCACACAAAAGCGATACGCAAGCTCCATATCGGGGTGATGACCTTCGCTCTCGGCTACCCACGCCACGGCATTCGCAAACCCCATGGTCTGCGTGAAACGCTCGAAATCGAAGCGCCGACTGAGCCACTTGCCGTCAGCGCTCAATTGCCAGTCATCGTGCAGGGCTGCCTGCAGTTCCTGCGCCGCGTCCTGCGTCAATGGATCAACGCCACCCTCACAGGGAACACATTTTTTGTTGCTTAGCCGCTGGTCGCTCATTTTCGTTTCGCTCCTTGTGGCACAGCATAACGCATGCTGGAATCCGCCCCTTTGCTGCATCGCTTCGCCGGTGTGCGGCGAATTGTCTGCATTGAATCTGTCCGGAAAGCGCCTATGAATTCATCCTACAGCCATGACCCCAGCGGCACCCGACTGGGCTATATCTGGTTGCAGCCGGGCGTCAGCCGCCTGAATGGCTGGACTCTCCTGTATGTATTGTTCGTCAGTATCGGCCTGCTGGTTTTTCTGAATTTTCAGCAACCCTACGTGCTGGAAGTCATGCTCGGCATTCCGGAGGAACGCCACGGCCGCGCGGTCGCCCAAATGGCGCTGGTGCATGAACTGGTGCTTATAGGTTTGGTCGGGCCTTTTGGTGCGCTGGCCGACCGTGTGGGCCGGCGCAAAGTACTGGCTGCCGGCTACGTCATTCTGGCAATCGGCTACATGGCCTACCCCTATGCGTGGTCGCTGACCATGCTGACCGTGTTCCGCGGAATCTTTGCCTGCGGTGCGGCTGCCATTATTGCCACGTTTACCACCGTGCTGACTGACTATCCGCAGGAACACTCGCGCGGCAAACTCATCGCGCTGGGTTCCATTCTCAATGCACTCGGCCTGACGCTGCTGGCCGTTGTCGGCGGCCAGCTGATTCGCTGGTTTGCTGAAGCCGGCATTTCGCCTGTCGGAGCGGGCCGCATCGCCATTGTGGCCATCGGCCTGATCGGCTTTGTATCGGCGCTGGTGGTGCTGATCGGCCTGCGCGGTGAAAACCTGCGCATCGAGCATCAACGCATTCCCTTCACGCAACTGCTGCGCGAGGGCTTCGGTGCAGCACGCAGCCCGCGCATCGCGCTGGCTTACGCTGCGGCCTTCATCGCCCGCGGTGATGTCGTGGTTGTTGGCATGTATTTGTCGCTCTGGGCACAGCGCGCCGGCAGCGCGGCAGGGCTGGCGCCGGACGAGGCGCAGTCGCAGGCAGGCATCATGCTCGGCATTGTCTCTGGCGCACCGATCCTGATAGCCGCCTTCTTCGGCATCCTCAACGATCGCCTCGACCGCGTGACTTCGCTGGTGCTGGCCATGGCCCTGGCCACCGTCGGCTACCTCAGCTTCGGCTCACTGGACAGCCCGCTTATGGGCACAGCAATCCCGGTAGGCATTCTGCTGGGCTGCGGCCAGGTGGCATCTATTATTGCCGGTCAGACGCTCATTGGTCAGGAAGCCGACCCGCGCATAGCCGGCTCTACGCTGGGTGCCTTCAACGCTTTCGGCGCCATCGGCACGCTGGTCGGCAGCGTGGCGGGCGGGTTCCTGTTCGATGTCTGGACCTTTGGCGCACCCTTCCTGATGATGGGGTTTGCCAGCCTGCTGGTTATGCTGGCAGCGCTCTGGGTGCGCTTGCGTTATCCTGCAAAGTTTTAAGGAGTAGCAAATGAGTCTTGCCGATACACTGGCCGAACTGCAGCAGCAGGTTGGCCAGGAAACCCACGTCAGCGACTGGCTGGATATGACCCAGGAAATGGTTGACAACTTTGGCGCCGCCACCTTCGACAACCAGTGGATTCATACCGATCCGCAACGCGCGGCCGCGGAGTCGCCCTACGGCGGTACTATCGCGCACGGCTATTTCACGCTGTCGCTGTATCCTTACCTGCGTGGCCTGGTTGACGAATCCACCCCGCTGTTTCCCGGCTCCAGACAGGTCATCAACTATGGTCTGAACAAGCTGCGCTTTCCGGCAGCCGTGCCGGTCGGCAGCCGCATCCGTGCTCGCTGCGAGCTGTTAGCGGCGGAAGAGGTAAAAGGCAGCATCGAACTGGTGGAAAAATACTCGGTCGAGGTGGAAGGTCTGGACCGGCCGGCCTGTATCGCCGAAGCCATAATGCGAGTGTATTTTTGAGGTGTCGGGTACCAGAACCAGCATCAGGAACAATCAATCACAATGAATGACAACGGCCAGCTGATCATTGAGGCTGCGGATGACCTGCTCCGGGTCACCATTAACCGTCCCGAAAAACGCAACGCGCTCAGTCTGAATCTGCTGGACGATATCGGCGCAGCATTTCACAGTCACCGCAGCAAGCCATTAAAATGCGCGCTGCTCACCGGCGCGGGCGACAAGGCCTTTGCCGCCGGCGGTGATCTCAAAGAACTGGACGCGCTGCGCAGTAAAGCGGAAGCTCGCGCCATGTCTTCGCGCGTGCATGAAGTCCTCGACGAAATTCGCTATTTCCCGGTGCCGGTTATCGGCGCGATGAATGGCGTGGCGCTGGGCGGCGGCGCCGAGTTAGCCATGGCCTGCGATATTCGCATCGGTAGCGCGCATGCCGACCTTGGCCTGATCCAGTCGCAACTGGCGGTCACCACAGCCTGGGGCGGCGGCATTGATCTGATCAATGCGGTGGGCAACAGCGCGGCACTGGCAATACTCTGTGCGGGGCAACGACTGACTGCTGAAGAAGCACAATGCCTGAGGCTATACGAAGCCGTCTGCCCCGCCGGCGACGATTTCGGCGCCTTTACGGATGACTTCGTGGCGCGTTATCTGAACAAAAGCATCAACGTCCTGCGCGGCTACAAATCCACCGCAGCGGCCCGGCGCCGCCAATTGCATGAAGAGCTCACGGACACGGCGCGCACCGCTTTTGTCACGGCCTGGGTGGACGACGACCACTGGGATGCAGCCGCTAACGCATTAAAAAAGAAATAGCCTGCCCGCACTCGGGCACCCGGCCGCCGCTTGTTAAGAACCGGTGGGTTTGCGGACCTTGCCGGCCCAGTTTTTCTCGTCCTGCTCGCGTAATTCGCGGCGCAGCACCTTGCCAACGTTGGATTTCGGCAGGGAATCGGTGAACTCGACATAGGTCGGTACTTTATAGGCGGTCATGTTTTTCTTGCACCACCGCCGCAATTGTTTTGGCGTAATGGTCGCACCCTCGTGCAGCACGACAAATAATTTCACCGCCTCTCCCGAATCATCACCGGAAATACCAATGACTGCTGCTTCCCGCACATCGGGATGAGTGGTCACCACATTCTCGATCTCATTCGGGTAAACGTTAAAGCCGGACACGATGATGATGTCTTTCTTGCGGTCGACAATACGCAGGTAGCCGCGTTCATCCATGGTCGCCATATCACCGGTCTTGAGAAAGCCGTCAGCCGTGATGGTCTCGGCGGTGGCGTCAGGCTTGTTCTAGTAGCCCAGCATCACCTGCGGCCCGCGGGCCCACAGTTCACCGGCCTGGTTAAGACAGACCTCGTTGCCGTCGTCG
>JAUIEY010000040.1 GCA_030429685.1 Gammaproteobacteria bacterium | reverse complement strand
GCGTGCTGGCGCATTGCCGGCAATCAGCAACATGAGGCAGGCAGCGCCGGCCAGGCGGGGCAGGGCGCAGTGGCGAATAGTCTTGATGTACCGCATAACCATAGTTTCCATAGCAGTTGTCAGGCGCCTTTGCGCTTCCAGTTGCCGAGTTCGGCTTCTTTTTTGGGAGCCAGTACCAGCAGCACGCCGAGCACCACGAAGGCAGCAAATATCACCGACATTTCCAGCGTGTAGCTCCACGGGTCTACCCAGATTTCTGTCAGCAATCCAAACTTGCCCAGCACCTCTACGTTTATCCAGAAAATGTTGCCTACCGGAATTGCGTAGCGGAGCGCGGTAGAAGTGCGTTTGAATTTAATCAGTCGGGTAAAGCAAAAGCCGCTCCAGATAGTGGCAACAAAAACCGAGCCTAGGTTCACCGCCAGAAACAGGTTTGATTCGCCCTGCGCGCCGACCAGGCCGGGGTCAAAACACAGCAGGTTCCAGGCATAACAGAACCAGGTGACAAAAAATATCTCCATAAAGGTGATAATGGCGTAGTTGCGGTCGCGTGCCGATTTGGTGCTCGGGCCGAGTCCTTCCTTGAGCCCAAAGCGTTTCTGAAACCACAGAAACATATTGCAGCGGGTGTCTTTGTCGAAAGTGTAGTAGCACAGCATCATCATGAGAGTGCCGACCGTGGAGCCCATGATCATGTACTCGGGCCAGGTGCCGCTTACGCTAAGCCCGTCGGCACCGTCCATGCGCGGCAACATGCCCCAGTTCTCACGGCCGTACCACATGTAAAAGAACTCCACCCAGCACATCCACACAATCACGCCGGCAAAAAAGCCAATCCAGGTCTGAAAGGCTTCGTTTTTGGATTTAATGCCATACCAGAGCATCACGATGCCCGCGAAACCCATCAGCGGCGAATACAAATAGGTGTTCTGCTTGCCGAGGTTGTGTTCGATCATGACCATCAGCGTGTGCGCCAGCCCGATGGCTACAAACATGAGGATAAATGTCACGATGCCTACAATAGGCGGCTGCCACAGGCGGGATTTGGCGAGGTTGGCGGTTGCTTCACGCATGGTCGATTCCTTGGTTATTCCGCCGGCCGCGGATCAAAATATTTGGCGAACTTGTCCGGCACGCCTTCGTATTGCCTGCCATCGGCCGGCGCTTCATGTTTGTCGGTAATAATGGGCCAGAGCTGCGCATACTGCTGATTGATTTCCAGCCAGCGGGCGCCGCCTGCATCGCTGTCTTCAATAACGGCGTTCGCTTCGCATTCGGGAACGCAAAGACCGCAGTCAATGCATTCTTCCGGGTCAATGACCAGCATGTTGACGCCCTCGTGAAAACAATCGACCGGGCAAACCTGCACGCAGTCCTGATATTTGCAGCGGATGCAGTCTTCCGTAATTACGTAAGCCATCGGTAAACCCTGATATGAACAGTTCGGCAAAAAGCCTAGATTGAGAATGGCGTTAGTATGCGCAACCGAACACAGCCGGTGGGTTAACCATGGGTTAACACATTGTTAACAAACGGTTAACGGCGGCGGCTATCGAGCCGATACTTTCGCTATGCTGTTAGCCGCGCTTAAATAGCAGCGTTTATACAAGCAATGCGGAGACCTTGCGTCCCGGGGAGAAGCTTATGCCGGTCGAGTCAAAAATTTTTATCGTAGTCGGTTGCGTGCTGTTGTCAGTTGCCAACATGCTGGCAGCTTTCGGTTTTCATGTGTCGCCCGACATATTGCCGCCGGACGAATTTCAGAACTGGTTCTGGGCCGTTGACATGCAGTATTACTTCGGCGGCGGCCTGATCATACTCGGCGTACTTGTAAAAGTGCTGGGCCCGAGCTGGCCGTTTCGCATCGGCGGCATCCTGATGATACTGGGGTTGTGCATTTTTGCGGGCCTGCTGTACATCCAGGCACTCACCGATTTTCAGTCGTGGACCAACACGGTGCCCACCGGCGGTCAGATGTTGATTCTGTCCTGGCTTGCGGTGGCGGTCGGCGTGCTGCGCGCCAAGGGCTGAATATCAGGAATTATTAGCCTCGCAACAAAAAGGCCGGCTCTGTTGAGCCGGCCTTTTTGTTAGTGCCGTATGTTTGCCGAGCGCCATTTATGGCGTCGGGAATAAATGCTGGAACACTTTCAGAGCCAGGTAAGTGCCAAGGCCCGGCCGGTCATCCGGCGGTGTCCACATGATCCAGGTGCCGGTGTACTGATCCTGCACCGGAGCATTCGGATCCGGCGCGCCATTGGCCTCGACATAGCCCAGGTGACCGTACTCAGGCACGTCATACACCAGGTGCGGATCGTCGGTGGCCATGGCTGCCGTCAGCAAAGTTTGCCGCTCCGGCGGATAGGGCTGCGCGCTGCCCATGCAACCGCCCATCTCGAAGCAGCACGGTTCCTTGACGCTGTTGTCGGAACTGCCAGGCAGGCGGCACATGGTCTGCGCACCCGGTTGCCAGTAGTCGGCAAAGGGGTGACCCTCGGTCGGGTAGTTATCGAAATCCATGGTGCCGGTGTACCACGGGTACCAGGTCTTGTAGCCGATTTCCTTGGCAATCTCGTTGTGCACTTCGACCAGGCTCAGCACGGAACTGGTAACAATCTGCGGGAACACAATAATGATGTGCTCAATGCCGCGGCTCTTGAGTTCCTCCAGTGCATCCCAGTACAACCAGCCATCCAGGCCGCTGGGCAGCACTTCATTGGTTTCGTAGAGGAAGGCGTCCCCCAGCGCTTCACCGCGCATTTCCCGGCTGCGCTCATACTGGCCGTTCGCAGGGTTGACGGTCTTGCGCCCGAACCATGCGCCCATGATGTTGTTCTCATCCATCTCCGGGAACCAGCTTTTGATCGCAGCGCGAACGTTCTGGTTCAGTATCAGGGTGTCATCGATTTTCGGGTCGAAGTATTGCTGATGCTGACGCACATGGTGATTCATCAGTACCACGGCCTGTTTGCTGACCGGAATATCGCCACGCACCTTGTCACGCATGCCGTAGGCTACGACAGCGCCGAGAATGGGGTCTTCAACAAACGGATTCGGCCGACCGGCCAACGGCACCGAAACGTCCATGGAGGGTGCGCCGGCTGAGGCAGTCCAGCGGTAGTTGAACGGGCCTACCGTATCCAGCGGATAGGATTCCGCCATGATTTCAGTAGGGTCATTCACCCATTCTATGGTTACGCTGGTGCCGTTCGCAGTGTTGTAATCATCGACAACTTTTTGCGCAACCGTAATCTGGTCGAAAGTCTTGAAGAAACGCACACCGGTTGTGGTGGTGTCTACCACAATGATGCGGTCTACATCATTGTCCAGCATGCGATCGATCGCACCGTCAACATTAAAGCGTTCCGGGTCGCATCCCGGCCACGGCCCGCCGTCTGAAGCGCTGCCGCAATAGGTCATGTTGGGCGCACCGGCCAGGCCCCAGATGCCCTGCGGGTAGTAGACCCAGCGCGGGTTCGGCATATCCGCGGGATTGGTGCTGATCCAGCTCATGCGGTCGGTAAAGACTTCGACATCGGCATCAATGCCGAACAGCGGCGCAAAATCAACCAGCGTCTGCAGTGATGTTGTCATGTCCGCCAGTTGCACCGCGGTAAGGTCATCAAAAGGGTCAACTCCGCCAAGACGCGGATACTGAAACTCGTACTTGGCGCCCTGAAATTTGGCCGACGGCTGGTTCAGAAAGTTGCCCCATTGCGCCGGTTGCCAGAGCAGATTCCAGGGAACTGAATTCTCGTCATACGAGAAAATCCCTGCTGCTGAATCAAATGATGACTGATTGCTCCACGTGCCGGCGCCGCCATGAACCGCATAAAGAACGCCAATGCGTTCCGGGCTCTGCGCCATTGCGACCGGCATGATCAGCATTGTCACCAGGCCGGCGGTGAGTCCGGCCGTCATTTTTTGCCACATTCCCATTGGAACTTCCCCTCTTACGTTGCTGTGTTTTTGCGACGCCAGCCGAGCAGGCCAAGCGCCGAGACGAACAACCACAGTGCCGGCGGCACCGGTATTACGGCAGGTTGCAGCAGGTAGGCCACACTGCCCGATGACATATCGGTGAGCAGACCGGCGCCGATGACCAGCTGATCCAGGTTGGCGGCGACTGCTGTCGCAAGCAGGCCCCAGTCCTGATCCGTAAAGCTGTCACCTACCAGTGTGCCCAGGTCGAAAACGCCTTCCGCCTCGGTAAACCAGAATGCCCGGCTGCCGAGATTGTTGTCCAGACCGTCGAACAGTGTGTAGGTGCCCAGCAGCAGGCCATCGTCACCCAGCCAGGCAACGTCGCTGTATGCATAACCGTCCGAGCGCAAAGATAACGGGTTGAGCGCTATTGTCGCCGTGCCGTTGAAGTACCAGGCCGACTGCCCGATAAAACCGCCGCCGGCACCGTAGCGGTAGGCGAAACCGGCGGCCTGATCGGCACTGTTCATGAATTCTGCGTAACTGAACCGATAGCCGTCCGTGCTGCGGGTGTGCGTGGCATCGGTCAGGCTGATATCGGCGGTGCTGCTGCCGTCATAGAACCATGCGCTGCGACCAAGCGCGGCGCCGGCCGCTGCATAGCGTTCCGAGTAACCGATAGCATTGCCGCTGCTGCCTAAAAACTGTGCATTGCCGTATTTGTAGTCGTCGGTACTGCGTGTGTGCTCGCTGCCGGTCAGGCCTACGTTGACGGTGCTGCTGCCGTCGTATAGCCAGGCACTGCGGCCGGTGCCCGCGCCGGCGGCACCGTAACGGTTAGCGTAGCCGATCACCTGACCGGCATTATTGAGTTCCTGTGTATCGCTGTAACGGAAGCCGTCGGTGCTCTTGGTGTGCTCGGCGTCAGTCAGGCCGATGTTCGTTGTACCGCTGCCGTCATAAATCCAGGCGCTGCGCCCGCTAGCCGCGCCACCGGCAGCAAAACGTTCGGCGTAACCGGCAACAGCGCCGTTATCATTCAGTGCCCGGGCCGAACTGAATCGATAGTTGTCTGTGCTGCGGGTGTGTTCGGCATCGGCCAGGCTGATATTTGTTGTTGTGCTGCCGTCATACAGCCATGCACTGGTGCCGATTTGTGCACCGCCGGCATTGTAGCGGCTGGCAAAGCCAACTGCCTGACCGGCTGCATTCAAATATTGTGCCGAGCTGTAACGGTAGTTATCGGAGCTGCGGGTGTGTTCGGCATCGGTCAGACTGATATTCGTGGTGCTGCTGCCATCGTAAAGCCAGGCGCTGCGGCCCAGCCCGACTCCCAGTGCGCCAAAGCGATCCGCGTAACCGAGCACTTCACCGGAAGCATTTAATGCCTGTGCTGAACTGAAACGCTCACCGTCGGTACTGCTGGTGTGTTCGGCATTGGTCAAACCGATATTCACGGTGCTGGAGCCGCTAAAGAGCCAGGCGCTCCGGCCGAGTGGATCGCCGCCGGCCTCGTAGCGATTTGCGTAGCCGGCGACATTGCCGGCGTCGTTCATGAACTGCACTGCACTGAAGCGGTATCCGTCGGTGTCACGGGTGTGGACGGTATCGGTCAGGCCGATGTTGGTTGATGTGGTTCCATCGGAGAACCATGCCGAGCGACCGAGGTTGGCGCCGCCGGCTGCATAGCGGCGGGAGTAGCCGCTCACTGCACCGGCTGCATTGAGGTTCTCGGCAACGCTGTAGCGGTAGCCGTCAGTCGAGCGCGTGTGTTCGGTGTCGGTCAGCCCGACATTAATGGTTGCCGCACCGTCGTAAAGCCAGGCGCTGCGGCCGGTTGCGGTTGCGCCGTCGAAGCGGTCAGCGAAACCGATAACGTCGCCGGCGGCATTTATTTGCTGCGCTTCACTCGCGCGATAGGTGTCGGTCGAGCGTGTGTGCTCAGCATCTGTCGGGCCGATGGTCACAATCTCGTACGCAACCGGTGCAGCATGCGCGGCGCCGCATAATGCCAGTATAGGTGCTGCCAAGAATCTGCAGACGCTGCGCGAAAGACGGTTTCGCATCCCCCTCAAGCCCCTCTCAATATTATTTGCAATGCTATTTGCTTAGCGGCAGTAGCAGACTTTTTGCGCTGGATTTTGCGCCGTCGCCCTGCGGCCTTTATTTTTTTGGCCCAGACTCTGGTACAGACTCGGCGCCCCGATTGTAGGCACAACTCAAGCGGATTTGCGACCTCCGCACACCGTAAATTGAGGTCTTATGTAAAAAGATAACCATGTCACCGACTGGTACTAAGCCAGTGATTTTTTTGTTTTATTTGTCACCGACTGGTACACAATTTTTCGTAATGCATCATACAAATCATCCCCGCAAAGACGTTTTGCATTGTGTAGTGTTTTTGTTATCGTGAAGACGCTTTTCGATGAAGTACCGGTTCATCGTCAGGTGCAAATAACAACGCAACACATACCAATAATTGCGGAAGGGGATCATGAGGAATCTTTTCTGGGGGATCATTGCGCTGACGTTCATGGCGTCCGGTGCATCAGCGGCAGGTGTCTACGTTCTGACGGATGTCGCGCAATACAATTCTGTTAATACCACACCAACTTCTATGACCGGCGGGCCGATTGCGCCCAGCGGGACAGCAACCGTTTCAGCGGGCGGCGTGGTTACCGTAGCCGGCGTCAATTTTTCGTGGAATAACCCGGTTTCGTCTTTCACTTACACTGATGGCACCTGGTCAACTACGGTTGGCGGCACGTCCATCTCCAAGACAGAGACCTGCGTCGAAACTGCGGGCACACCCTGCACCGACAGCTGGGCGGGCCTTGCGGGTACCTGGAGCAGCGCCACGCAGAATGACGGTGTGACCGGCACTAACGCCTGTTTCGCGGGCAATCTGCTGAACGGTATCGGCAATGCCTGTGATGGCATTTCGGTGGTTGAAAATGTCGGCTCTACGCTGGTGATTACCGAGCAATCCGAATACCTGATTGCCAGTGGTGCCGGCGGCTATGTGTTTACTTTCACAGTGGTTCCGGTGCCTGCAGCGGTCTGGCTGTTCGGCTCAGCGCTGGGTCTGCTGGGATGGCTGCGGCGCAAATAAATACAGTCCCGACTCTGCAATAAAAAAAGCCCGCTAATCAGCGGGCTTTTTTTTAACCGGCAACAGTTGTGACGGCCAGCGGCCGCCACAACCGTCCGCCACTACAGGTCGTGACGCAGATCGAAACGATCCAGTTGCATCACTTTGACCCATGCCGCGACAAAGTCATTCACCAGGCGTTCCTGACCATCGTTATAGGCATACACTTCGGCGACTGTCCGCAGCTCGGAGTTGGAACCAAAGATCAGATCCACCGGTGTGGCAGTGAACTTCACTTTGCCCGAGGCCCGGTCTACGCCTTCGTAAACGCCTTCACTGCCGGCCTTGCGCCAGATGGTGGACATGTCGAGCAGATTGACGAAAAAGTCATTGCTGAGTACGCCGGGGCGATCGGTGAACACACCGTTTGTCGAACCGCCGGCATTCGCATTCAGTGCCCGCAGGCCGCCAACCAGGGCGGTCATTTCCGGAACCGTCAGCGAAAGCTGGTCAGCACGATCCACCAGCATTTCTGCCGGCGGGCGGTAGGCGTTGGCAGCGTCGTAATAGTTGCGGAATGCGTCGGCATGCAGTTCCAGCAGAGCAAACGAGTTCTGATCCGTTTGCGCCTGGGTGGCGTCACCGCGTCCTGATACAAACGGCACTTCAACCTTTACGCCCGCATCTGCCGCGGCCTTCTCAATAGCTGCAGCGCCGCCCAGCACGATAGTGTCGGCCAGCGAAATGTCGTAGTCAGCCCGAATCTCATTAAGCTTTGCCAGCACCCTGGCGAGATTCTGCGGATCATTCACAGCCCAGCTCTTCATCGGCGCCAGTGCAACGCGCGCACCGTTGGCACCGCCGCGCATGTCGCTGGCGCGGAAACTGCCGGCCGACGCCCAGGCGGTGCGCACCAGATCAGAGACGCTCAGACCGGAGTCCAGAATATCCTCTTTGATCTTGTTGGCATCGCGCTTGCTGACAGTCTTGCCAGCCGGCACCGGATCCTGCCAGATCATTTCGTCGCCGGGAATGTCGCTACCGAGGTAACGGGCGCGCGGGCCCATGTCACGATGCGTCAGCTTGTACCAGGCTTTGGCAAAAGCCTGCTGATACTCTTTCGGGTTGGCGAGAAAGCGCTCGGCGATTTTGCGGTAAGCGGGGTCGAATTTCACAGCAAGGTCGGCGGTGGTCATAACCGGCGGGTTGTACTTGCCTTCGACATGCGCATCCGGCACGGCAGTGTGCATGGCTTCATCGGTGGGAATCCAGATGATGGCGCCGGCCGGGCTGCGGGTCTGTTTCCAGTCCAGCGTCAGCAGATTCTGCAGGTAGAGGATGGTCCATTGCGTCGGCAATTGCGTCCATGCGCCTTCCAGACCGCTGGTGGTGGTGTCTTCCGAGTGGCCCTTGCCACAACTGTTAGTCCAGCCCAGTCCCTGTTCTTCGATACTGGCAGCCGCCGGCTCAGCAGCCACACAGTCTGCCGGATTGCGGGCACCGTGCATTTTGCCGAAGGTGTGACCGCCGGCAATCAGTGCCACGGTTTCCTCATCATTCATTGCCATGCGGCCGAATGACGTGCGGATGTTTTTGGCCGAGCCGACCGGATCAGGTTTGCCCATCGGGCCTTCCGGGTTCACATAGATAAGGCCCATATGCATGGCGCCGAGCGGGCGTTCCAGTTCGCCGTCCTTGCCGCGCCGGTCGCTGGCAAGCATCTCGACTTCCGGACCCCAGTAAACAATGTCAGGTTCCCATGCATCGGTGCGACCGCCGGCAAATCCATAGGTTTCAAACCCCATGTTCTCCAGCGACACGTTGCCTGCCAGAATCATCAGGTCACCCCATGACAGGCTGGCACCGTATTTTTGTTTCACCGGCCACAGCAGGCGTCGTGCCTTGTCGAGATTGCCGTTGTCGGGCCAGCTGTTCAGCGGATCGAAACGCTGCTGCCCGCCGTCACCGCCGCCGCGACCGTCAAGGGTGCGGTAGGTGCCGGCGCTGTGCCAGGCCATACGGATGAATAATGGACCGTAGTTGCCCCAGTCAGCCGGCCACCAGTCCTGTGAGTCGGTCAAAACAAAATCGATATCCTTTTTAACCGCATCAAGATCCAGTTTGTTAAAAGCCTGCGCGTAATCAAAATTCTCACCCAGCGGGTTGGAGCGATTGTCCTGATCGCGCAGCGGTGACAGGTCAAGTTGTTCCGGCCACCAGAACTGGTTATCGCGGGTTTCTTCTGCCGCCAGTGGCGCAGCAGACAGCGTTATCGCTGCTGCCGCCATCGCGGTCAGAAATGATCTTCCTCTCTTCATGGCTTTACCCTCATGATGTTAATTCACTATCGATAGAACCATATCCAATGGTATAAGCTATTAAAAATCGTTTATTTCTATAGGTACGATAGGTAATTCCTATCGTAGGGCAGGGCTATGAATATCAGGGATTTGCGCTATTTTCTCGCCGTTGCTGAATTGCAGCATTTCGGTCAGGCGGCCGATCAATGCTGCGTCAGTCAGCCCACTTTGAGCGGCCAGATTAAAAAGCTCGAAGAGGAACTCGGCGTCAAACTGCTGGAACGAACCAACCGCCGCGTCATGCTGACCGAAAGCGGCGAGCAGATCGCGCGTTCGGCGCGGCGCATTCTGCGTGAGGTTGAAACCATTCAGGATGTGGCCGTGAGTTGCCAGGATCCGTTGTCAGGCCGGTTCCGGCTGGGTGCGTTTCCCACGCTGGCCACCTACATTTTTCCCGAGCTTGTCACCAGGGTGCGGCAGGCACTGCCGGACCTGCGCCTGATTCTGGTCGAGGAAAAAACTGCGGTGCTGCTCGACAAACTGATTCACGGTGATATTGATGCCGCATTGCTGGCATTACCCGTGCACGACGATTTTCTGGTCAGCCGGCCGTTGTTCGACGATGAGTTTTTACTGGCCGTGCCGCCGGGGCATGAACTTGCCGGCGAAGGGAGCATTGATCAGAAAGATCTGAAAAACCGCCGCCTGATGTTGCTCGAAGAAGGCCATTGCCTGCGCGATCAGGCGCTCGACGTTTGTCAGCTAAATGGCATTGCCGAAGCGCAGGATTTCCGCGCCACCAGCCTGGAAACTCTGCGGCAGATGGTGAAGGCCGGCACCGGTATTACCTTTATGCCGAAGATTGCCATTCCGCCGCAGGAAGCGGGTATTCAGTACGTACCGTTTGCCAGCCCGGCACCGCACCGGACCATTGGTCTGGTGTGGCGCAAAACCACTGCGCGGCAGCAGGTGATCGATAAGCTGATCGAAATATTTGCGCGCTAGGCCGAGCTTATTTATGCGCTATGGGCTTGTCTGTGAACAGATAGTCTTTTAGTTCACTATCGAAAGTCGGGTCCTGGCGGCGGATCCATTCCAGTACCATCGCGGCGTGTTCTTTTTCTTCGTCGCGGTTGTGTTCGAGAATTGCCTTTAATTCCTTGTCGGTGCAGGCATCAACCCGCTGGTTGTACCAGTCCACCGCTTCCAGTTCTTCCATCAGCGATACGATGGCGCGATGCATGTCTTTGGTTGCATCAGAAAGTTGGTCGAGCGCCTCGTGATAACCCTCGTTGGCCATGTTGTTGTCCTCAAGTATTAGTTTGCCTGTGACGCGTTTGTAGCGCCGGGCAGGAAGATAGTCAATTCGTGGTTTACGCCATCGGCTATGGCCGGCGAGTCATAAAACCTGACTTCAGGCTCGGCGCCCGCATGCTTTCGCATGGCTGCATACCAGTCTGTGTCATAAAACGCTTCCGCGCTGGCGCGGTCGGCCCATTCGTAGACACCACCGGCTACGCCGTCGCCGCCGAGAAAGTATTTGCGCAGCAAGCCCGGAATGTTGATGTAGTCAGGCCCCGCAGATTCGAGCAGCGCGCGCAATTCCGCCGTACTCTGATCGGTATTGGCGGGAAACATGACAATGACGACGGTGGGAATTTGCATAATTGCGTTGCGGTGCTGCCCAAGCGGATATCGGGCAGTCTACGAACCGACGTGATACCGGTCAATTCAACCCAAAGTATTTCTACTGTTCACCTGCCCCGCTAGAATAAACTTCAGACGCCTGTTCGCGTGGCGAGGATACCAATGCAGGGTTCGGAATCAGCAGCCGGTCAGAAATTGATTGCGCAATTGCGTGAGCAGATGGGTAGCTCACGTGTTCTTGACGACACACAACAGCGCGAGCTTTACTCCAGTGACTTTTACGCCCGCGGCGCAACCTGTGCTGCGGTTATTCGTCCGGCCGATACGCCTATGCTGGCCGCTGCGGCCCGGCTGGTAACAGCGGCGGGTTTTGCCCTGCTGCCGCGGGGCGGCGGCATGTCCTACACCGGCGGCTACACTCCCGACAGCAACGCCTCCGTGGTGGTTGATACCGCCGACATGCAGGGCATCGTGGCCGTGGACGAGCAGGGCATGACCATCACGGTGCGGGCCGGCACAACCTGGGAAGCCATCTACAAAGAACTGCAGCCGCGCGGTCTGCGGCTGCCGTTTTTTGGCACTTTTTCCGGGCGCCGCGCAACGGTCGGTGGCGGCCTGTCCAACGGTGCGGTATTTTTCGGTTCGGCACGCTATGGCTGTGCCGCCGACCAGGTGCTGGGGCTGGAGGTCGTCAGTGGCGACGGCAAAATACTGCGCACCGGTCATGCTGCGTTTCGCGGTGGCAAACCTTTTTATCGCGCTCACGGCCCGGATCTGACCGGCCTGTTTTTGCATGACAGCGGCGCGCTGGGTATCAAGACTGAGGCTACCTTCAGGCTCATTGCAATGCCCGCGCATACCGAGTGCCTGTCATTTGCATTTGCCGATGCGCAGGCGGCGGCTGCCGCACTGTCGCAAATCGGGCGTGCCGATGCGGCCGAAGAGATCTATGTGCTGGACCCCGAAACTACGGCGCGCAACATGCAAAGTGGCACGCTTGGCAGCGATGTGCGGCGTCTCCGTGATATTGTGACCGGGCAGCGCAATCTGCTGGCCGGTATCAAAGCCGGTATCGGCGTGGTCGTGGCGGGTAAAAACCTGGTGCCGGAACATGCCCATTCGCTGCATCTGGCCTGCGCGGCCCGCAGCCGCAGCGCAGTGCAGGCTGACGCGGCTATTTGCCGGCGCCTGGCGGCGCAACAGGGCGGCCAGGAAATACCCAATTCGATTCCCCTGGCGGCGCGAGCGGCACCGTTCGACAATCTGAACGGCGCGGTGGGTCCGGCCGGCGAGCGCTGGGCGGCACTCAATGCCAAGGTGCCGCATAGCGATGTCAGGCTGCTCATCGAACAGTTCGACGCCTTGCAGGCCGCGCATCAAAGCAAACTCGATGAACTGAACATTCGCGTTTCCACGCTGTTTACCGCCATGCAGACGCATATTTTCAGTTTTGAAGTGGTATTCCACTGGTTCGATGAATGGCTGCCGATGCATAAGGAGGTGCCCGAAGCGGACTATCTGCGCCGATTGCAGAAGCCGCAACCGAATCCGGCTGCCACCGCGTATGTGCACGAGATACGCGAGGCAACAC
>JAUIEY010000039.1 GCA_030429685.1 Gammaproteobacteria bacterium | reverse complement strand
GTTCGACTGGCGCATACATGCCGAATATGACCCGGCCAAGGGGCCGCGTTTCCGCGAAATTCTGAATGAGGTTCGCGACCGGGTCGCTGTCATCAGGCCGCCGGTTTACAGTCGTTTCGCCAACAGTTTCTCGCATGTGTTCGGTGGCGGTTATGCGGCCGGCTACTACAGCTACAAGTGGGCCGAGGTGCTGGCGGCGGATGCGTTTTCCGCGTTTGAGGAACGCGGCCTGTTCGACCGCGCCACGGCCGACCGCTTCCGTCAGAACATTCTCGAAGTCGGCGGCACCCGCGACATCGGCACAGCCTTCCGGGCATTTCGGGGCCGGGCACCGCGCATCGAGCCGCTGCTGGCACAGGCCGGTATCGACACCCTGCCGCCGAACAACTCCTGATTACACGGAAGATTGTCGCGATGAAAGTAGCCAGCTGGAACGTCAATTCCATCCGTGTGCGTGAACAACAGGTGCTCGACTGGCTGGCAGCCGAACAGCCGGATGTACTGGGCCTGCAGGAAATCAAAATGCCCACGGAAAGTTTTCCGGTGGAGGTTTTTGCCGAGGCCGGTTACCACAGCGAGGTGCATGGCCAGAAAACTTACAACGGCGTGGCGTTGCTGTCGCGCGCTACCGGCACGGACGTGCACCGCGCGCTGCCGAATTTTGCCGATGACCAGAGGCGTGCCATTGCGGCGACCTATAACGGCACGCGGGTGATCAATCTGTATGTTCCCAACGGCAAAGCCGTGGGCGACGAAAAATATGCCTACAAGCTCAACTGGCTGGCCGCCCTGCGCGAATGGCTGGCGGCTGAAATCGAGCAGCATGACAACGTGGTGGTGATGGGTGATTTCAATATCGCCCCGGACGATCGCGATGTGCACGATCCGGAAGAATGGGCCGGCAAGATTCTTTGCAGTGACGCCGAGCGAGCGGCTTTGCAGGAACTGCTGGATCTGGGCCTGCGCGACAGTTTCCGGCTGTTCGATCAGGAAGAAAAGCTATTCAGCTGGTGGGACTACCGCGCGGCCGGGTTTCGCCGCAACCGCGGCCTGCGCATTGATTTACTGCTGGTATCAGCGGCGCTTGCCGGCCGTTGCACCGCCAGCCGCATAGACCGGGAGCCGCGTAAACTCGAGCGGCCGTCAGACCACGCGCCGGTGCTGATCGAATTTAACTAGTCGGCATCAGGCGTCGCGAACAGCGGGCAGCACATGCTCACCGATCAGCTGCAGGCCTTCCATCGGCTTGTCGAACAATCGCAGGTCAAGTTCGGTGAGGCCGGCGGCGGCCATGTTTTTGTAGCGCTCGACTTCCTGCTCGATGTTGTCGATGCCGCCAGCCGAAGCCATCCCTGCGATTAACCGGTTTACCAGATCTTCGGGAATGCCCTCGATGTTGCCGCTGCGGGTACGGAAGGCAACGCGAAAGGTTTCCCAGTTATCAATAATCAGGTCAACTTCGGCATCATCGTGACAGAACGGTCGGATGTGTTCACGCGCCTGGCCGATGATGGCGCCACGCCAGATAAGCTCGCGGCGCGCCTCATACATGGAAGCTTCGCGATCCGCTTTGATGTGCCAGGCCCAGAAATTGCCGATGCGAAAATCATCACAGGGAGCGCTGCGCCGGGCCTGACCCTTGTGCACCTCGCGCACCAGGTCCGGAATCATGTCGACGGTACCGTCACTGATCTGGATACCGTCGGCGATGCGACCACCAAGCCGGCACATCATCGGGCCCGTGGAACAGCTGTAGATAAGCGGTCCGGGTTGTTTCGCCCAGGGCATGCCGAACGGCCGCGTTACCGAAAACACGCTGCCCTCGTAACCCATAAAAAAATCACCGGACCGCGCCTGCTCCAGTACCTCGATGGTTTCACGCACCGCTGCCACACGCCGGCCCGGTTCCGTGGTGCGCTTGACCGGATTCAGCGGCGGCCAGTTGGGGGCATTGTCGGCCGGCCGCCAGGCGATGGCGCCAAGCGGTCCGCCGCCGCCACTGACCGCGATCATGGCGCGGCCGTTGCTCATTTCATTCAGGGTCAGAACCGCATTGGCCATCCGCAGCGGGTGCATTTCCCACGGGCTTATGGCCAGCGGCCCGAGCAGTATTCTGCTGGTGGCCGCGGCGGCCGGCGCCAGCAACAGAAACGGGTCGTAGTGCATGTGATAGTTCGATGACCACATGGCGCGCACACCGAGTTTTTCTGCTGCGACGGCGAGTTCAGCGAACCGGGCCGGACTCAGGTCCGGCTCCAGGATAATGTTTATGTCCAACTATCAGACCTTGCGGGTGCGATTGCGGGCGATGGAGATATCCGGGTGCCAGGTTGACTCGGCACCGGGACCGCGGCGGGCGATCGAAGCATCAATCATGAACGGCCGGCCTTCGCGGGTCGCATCCATGGCGCGTCTGACCACCTTTTTGATGTCGCCCGGTTGCTGCAGCTGCGCGCCGGCAATGCCGAAGCCTCTGGCGACATCCACAAAATTGATATCGGGGTTGCCGAGGTAGCACGACATATCTTTCCAGTTTTCCCGCTGGCTGCGCGCCAGCGGCGAGAACAGCGCGATGCGGCCGCGCTCGCCGTCGTAGCTGCGGTTATTGAACACCACGAAAATTACCGGCACCTCATAGCGGGCGGCTGTCCACAGGGCCTCGATCTGACCGAACAGCATGGCACCGTCACCGACCATGGCGACCACCTGCTTATCCGGCTGCGCCATTTTCGCGCCGATGCCGGCGCCGATACCCCAGCCCAGTGCGTAGCCGGTGGTAGGGCCGATGACCTGCTTTTTGCCCGGCGCAAAGGTCATCCAGTTCTGCGGATCGCGGCCGCCGGTTTCAACCACCACGATGGCATCTTCTTCGAGTAACTGATCCATCTCATAGCAGAGCCGCTCGGCGGCAATGGGTGCATCGTTCCAGGTTTTTTCCGCGCGCTTGAGCATGCGCTCGCGCGAGCGCTTGAACGAGCTTTCCGCCTTGGCCATGCGCGGTTCACGGAGCGCCTTGCGTTGCGCCTCGGTGCTGTTCGCCCTGATGGCTTCCAGCAGCGCGCGGGTGGTTTCACCCATCCCGGCGGCAATGGCAATGTCGGTCGGGTGCCGGTTGGCAATCACATCATATTCCAGGCGCGCGTTAATGACCGTGGCTGTATCCCTGGGCGACGCGGTGATAATGGACTCATCGGGCATCAGCGCGCCGAGATTCAGAAACACATCGGCACGACGCAGCCCGCCCGGAAAACCCATCCCGGCAAAGCCGCTGAACAGCGGGTGCGCAAACGGAAAATCGCCGAACACACTGAAGCCCTGCGACACAGGGATGCCCAGCATCTCGGCCAGTTCCAGTACCGCCGGCGCGGCGCCGCCGCGGGTCACTTCCTGACCAACGTTGATCATCGGCCGTTCGGCGTTGAGCAGCAAGCGGGCAGTACGCTCGATTAGCTCCGGTTGCGGCGCCATGTTGACCGGCACCTGGAAGCTTTCCTGCGGATAGATGGTTTGCTTGATATTCGGCGTACCGAGCAGGTCGCGCGGAATTTTAATGTACACAGGTCCGCCCGGTGGCGTGCCGGCCAGCTTGAAGCCGCGCCGGGTCATTTCGGCGATACGGTCAGCATGCGAAATTTTCCAGCGCCACTTGGTGAACTGTTCAGTGGGCGCCATCCAGTCCTGCACCTGCTGGAAACCGTCACGGCCCGTCTGCGTACTGGCCTGGCCGTCGGAAAACACCAGCAGCGAGGAGCGGTCTTTCCAGGCGTTGTAGAGATTACACAGGGTATTGGGCATACCGATGCTGCCGAGGAACAGCACTGCCGTCCTGCCGCTGGCCAGCTCGTAGCCATGCGCGATAGCCGTGGCCTGACCTTCCTGAAGACCAATAATCAGTTTAAGGCGATCACTCTGGCCGACGGCATCATAAAAAGTTGCCTGCCCGGTGGAATTGGCATCGAATACGTATTCCACACCGGCTGCCTGCAAACATTCGGCCACAATTTCACCGCCGTTGCCGGTGAACTCATAACCGGGCGACTCGGTTGCGTCCTGTGCCTGCGCCACGGATGTGAGCAGCGACTGGGCTGCGGTCGAACTGAACCCCATGGCCAGCATGGCGCGACCGAAGTCGCGCCTGGACATGTCATTGTCGAGAAGTTTTTTTACCAGGTCACGCATGTTGCAAACTCCTGCAGCCTATTCCTCTGCGCGTTTATCGGCCAGCGCGCGACGCTGGCGCTTTAGCGCATAAATCCACAAAAACCGGGACATCACGAACAACGCAAATCCACCAAACATACTGTCAATCATGAACACGCCGGTGGCGCCTTTTTCCGGACCGAAGACCAGAAAGTCATAAACGGATTTGAGCACCACGAAACCGAAAAATGCCGCAGCAGCACCGAGCAACAGCGAACCGCCCTTGGCCAGCAGCACCAACCCGTCAGTGCCTTTGGAAACCACCTCAGACATCATGCCACTCCAGCGGCACCCGCACGGCTACCATGCTGCTGGTTGTGCAGATTTTTCCGTCGGATATCAAATCACATTCCACCATGGATTTTCTTTCGGTTGCCTCAACGACTCTGGCAAACAATTGCACCGGTTGTTCGAGCAGTGCCGGCGCACGGTAGTGCAGGTCAAAACTGCCGGTAACGTACCAGAGCCTGGGCTCGCTGCCGATCGGCCGGCCGGCATCACGGTAAGCCTGTGCCACCGCTGTGATCACCGAATGGCAGTCCATAATCGTGGCAATGATGCCGCCATTAAGGATTTTTGCGGAACCGGCATTGTGAAACGGTGCGCCGTGAAATTCACACACCGCCACGCCCGGCTGCTCCGCCGACCAGTAGCTTTTGATCCTGAGGCCGTGTTTATTGTCAGGACCGCACCCGAAACATGAATTGTCCGGCATAAGGTCCTGAAAGGCCGATTCCGTTGCCGGGCTCACCCCGTCATCTCCGCTTCCGCTGTTTTGTTCATTATGCAGATAGGCACAGTTTACGGTGCTTTGCGGCGGTTATTTGACATTGTCTGGCCTTATCCGCCGTGTGAAAATGCTTTGCCATAATCTGCTGCTGCCCTGGAACTCCTTATGCAGCAGTAGCTTGGGGGGAATGTCGGCGAAGCATGAGCGCGGAATCTCATAGCGAAGGCGCGACCGCGGCCGTTATGGCTGCGCCGCAGGTACGCCGTTTTGATTACGACGTCACCAATACCGTCAATGTCAGTTGCATTGACGATGTTCGCGATGCAACGCGCGAAATCCTTTACCGCGCCTGGCCGCGCGCCAGTTTTGATGAGCTGTGGCTGGCGTTTCACGATTTTGAACTGCTGTTCAACGGCCGCATGCCGGGGTTCGAAGGCTGCGATACCGTCTACCACGATATTCAGCACACACTCGACATGACACTCGCGACCGCGCGCCTGATCGCCGGTTACGAAAGCACGGCGGTCGAGACGGAACGGCTGGGGCCGGACCGCGTGGTACTCGGCATAGTCTGCGCCCTGTTTCATGACTCCGGCTACATACGCGAAAGTGCCGACCGCGAACACAACAACGGCGCGGAACTTACCAACTGCCACATCACGCGCGGCGGCAGTTTTCTATACAACTACCTGCCGCGCATCGGGCTGGGCAACTGCGCAGCGCGCGCTGCAGAAATTCTGCACTTCACCGGCTACGAAAAACCGCTCGAGCAGATCGTGCTGGACGATCCGCTCGACAGCATGCTCGGCCACCTGCTCGGCACGGGCGATTTAATCGCCCAGATGGCAGACCGCTGCTACCTGGAAAAATGCCGTGACCGGTTGTACCTGGAATTCGTGCTGGCAGACATTGCCATCGAAGCCGGCGACAGCGGAGCACGCCGGGTGCGTTATCAATCCGGCATCGACCTGCTGCTGCAGACACCGGATTTTTATCGCAACGTGGTAAAAAAGCGGCTGGATCAGGATTTCAATCGTGCCTATCGCTACGTCGAGGCGCTGTATGACGGCAACAATCCCTACCTGGCCTTTATCGAGCGCAACATTGCCTATCTGGAACACATTATCGAAACCGGCGAATGGCCGGCACTGCGGCGTTCACCGCCGTGCTTCACCGTAATTGATGACCCGGTGCTGGCAGCCAATGTACTGGTAAATCAGAAGCTCGCCGAATTGCGCAAGACGCCGGCCGTGCTTGCCACCGCCTGAGGAACCGGATCAGTCCTCGCCGTCCCAGTAGCCGACCGGGTTCGGCTTGTAGAAGCCGCTGACACCGGCCTCGCCCGAGGTCCAGAAATCCTTGCTGCCAAGCACGCCCAGTTTTGCGGAATCCGGGTAGTGCACCACTTCCGGCATGATCATCGTGGATACACACAGGTACACCAGCGGTTCGTCACCGTCGTTAACCAGCACATGGGCGTACTGCTCGCCGCGCGGCAGCAGCAGAAAATCACCGGTTTCCACCGGCCCCGATTCATCACCGATGGTCAGCTCACCGTGGCCGGCAACTATAAACAGCGCTTCATCGTTGGCGAGATGTGCATGCTTGGGAAAGGCGCGCTTGCCCGGTTCCACTTTGAACGCACCGCACCCCAGCAAATTGTTGTCATTCAGGTTCGTCAGCGGGATATGCCCGCGCTGAAATTTGTCGCCGTAGGATGACTCGCTCCATGCGGAGCTGTAGATGTTGGTTTTTTTCATGTGTCGGCCCGGTACCAGTGCCACGGTTCATAAATAACGCCTTCCGGATTGCCGCGCGGATAGGACATGCTGAAACCGAAATCGGCGGCATGCGCCTGCAGCCACTGAAAGGCGGGCGACTCATCAAACTCTTCCAGCAGGGGTTTGTAGCCGGGCGTGGCAATGTCCATGGCATTGCCGGTGTGATGCTGGCTGAAGCCAGGCGCTACATTTATCTTCAGGATGTCATCAATGCGCTCGCCGTTGTTGAGTTTGCGCCGGATCAGCATGGCCTGATAGTCAATGCTGCGGAAACCCGACACCGCCAGCAGGGTAACTTTGTCTGCCGCAGCGGCCTGACTCATTGCCCGCCAGGCATCTGCGCTGGCCGGCGTAAGCTGCTGCATACGACCCATGATGTTGGCGCCTATTTCCGTCAGTTCGGTCGCTTCTGCATAGCTCGGCAGCGGCGGCGCATTGCCATAGTCGGCAGGAATGCCCAGCTCGGTAAACAGGTCGGCAAGATCGGCCGTCGTCATGAATTTGCCGGCGGAGTGCGCTGCAAGCGGTCGCCCACGAAATCGAGTGTGCCCGAATCGAGCTGCTCAATATGGGCGATCTGCGGCACGATCACCGCCACACCATCAATGTCATAGCAAACCACGGCGCCGAAACCGCTGTACATTTTGACCAGTTCGTTCACGGTGGTTCTGGCGAAAGCGATCAGACTCCACGATGGACTGGCGCCGGCATCGCTATACAGCAGTCCGAGTACCGGCTCGAAACTGACAAAGGATTGCAGGTAGGCATCAATGCGTTCGCGCGCTGCCGGAGCAAAGCTGGCGCCAAGATCAACCACTCGCGGTTGCGGTTCCACTACATCGCTGTTCGCTGCCATTGTTCGCCCCGGTTTAGCCGTGCTCCGGCTGCAGTATCTCACGCACGGCAGCGACAAATCCCGGCAGCCCGGTATCGTCGGTTGCGCTGTTACGCAACTCCTGCCAGCCGCCACGCTCGCGATGTTCCTCCAGGCTGAGCAGGCCTGCCTTGCCATTCCAGAACAGCCGGTAGCGGACCCGGCCGCGTTCCAGATGCAGCAGCCAGCCGCCGAAACCGCCCTGCGCGGCCACGAACTCGTCGACATCGAAGCCGCAGGCTTCGCAGGCCTCGGTCAGCGTGGCGGCATAACGCTCGGCTTCGGGAGGTTGACGACCCTTGTGCTTGTCGCCGGGCTTGCCGCCCAGCCAGAAAACCGGTTGCTCAGACAAAATGGGGTTCCGTTCAGTACAGACTCAGGTCGAAAACGATAAACCCGCAGGCAATCAGGTACAACATCCAGAAGAAAAAGGCATACGGTCCGGGCCGGTTCGCGGAACCGAAATCGCGCGCAAAATATTCCGGAAAGCCGAAACCGGACAACCAGGCCACCAGCCTGTAAAACAGGATCGGTAGCAGAAATACCAGCAAAATCAGCCCTTTTGCCAGTGCCTGCTGCTGCGGGTCCCGCCACAAAACGTAGCCTGTGACCGCAACAAAAATAAGCAATGCGATGCGTTGATGCTTCTCCACGCCGCCAAGCATAGCGGAAACAGCAAACCGCCGGTCGGTTGCCCGAACCGGCGGCCGGGGGTGAGGCCCGCAGGTTACTGCAGCTGCGCGAGGCTGGCGCCGGACGGCGCCGGCTCGACAACGGCCACTGTCTCGTCGCCGAAACGCCAGGCGCGGCACTCGGTTTCAGCCAGCGGATTAGCGGCGGAATCATCCAGCAGTGTCGAAATGCTGAATTCGTACCAGATATTTTCTTTACTAACGCGGGTGACCCGATGCTGCAGCGGCGTCTGGTCGTCCACCGGCAGTCTGGCGCGGATGGTTGCAATGCAGCGTTGCAGTTCGTCGGCGTAGTGCTGCTGCGGCAGCGGTGCGTCGGCCAGAGCCGGGCCTGCCAGCACGGCGGTGGTGAGGATGGCGATTATGGCGTTACGGTTCTGCATGGTTCTGCTCCTTTGGTCGGTATGGCCCCGGAAGGCATGGCTGCAGTGTGCGCCGCCGCGGGCGGCAAGTCCTGACCGGCACAGAACCCTTTTCTGACCTTTTTATGACCAACCCGCCCCGCACTGCACAAACCGGCGCGATGGCGCGGTATTCTTGCGCTATGAGCCAGCCGAGCGCCAACAGTTATCGCTTTGCCGGACGCAGCCTTGACCCGATCCTGCGGGAACTGCGCGTGGGTGACACCATCCGCGAGGCCGAGCCCAAGGTGTTTGACCTGATCGAATACCTGATGAAAAACCGTGATCGGGTGGTGAGCAAGAACGAATTGCAGGAGCAGCTCTGGCCCGGCGTGGTAGTCACGGAAGCGTCGCTGTCACGCACGATCATGAAAGCCCGCAAGGTGCTTGATGACCCGGCACAGGAACCGGAAATTATCCGCACCGTACCGCGCAAGGGATTTCGTTTTATTGCCAACGTGCGCGCGCCGGCCTCAACGGTATTCCTGGCGGACGGGCTGTCGGACGTGCACTTTGTGCGCAACGGCGACGTGCACATTGCCTGGCGAACGCTGGGCGACGGCCCCGGCGATATTCTGTTCGCCTCGGGTTTTGTGTCACATCTGGACGTGCGTTATCGCATTCAGGAAATCGCCGATTTCGACGTGCAACTGGCGGCCGGACGGCGCCTGATCACCTTCGACAAGCGCAGTGTCGGCCTGTCGGACCGGATCGGGCAGCCGCCGACACTGGAAGACACGGTCAGCGACATGCGCGCCGTGCTGGATGCCGCCAAATCCGATCGGGTGGTGATTTTCGCCGTATCCGAGTCCGGTCCGGCCGCCTGCGAGTTTGCTGCCCGCTATCCGGATCGCGTGGCCGGGCTGATTCTGTTCGGTACCTTCGCCAAGGGTTCGAAGAGCGATGATTACCCGCACATGCCGGGCACTAACCTGTATAGCTCCTGGCTGGAAGAACTGATCAGCAACTGGGGTGGCCCGGCATCACTGGAGCTGTTCGCACCGAGCATAGCCGATGACCCGACAGTGCAGGACGGCTGGGCGCGCTACCTGCGCGCGGCAGCTTCACCCGGCATCATCCGCGGCGTGCTGGAGGCGCTGGCCGACATTGATGTACGCGAGCGGCTGAGCGGCATCAAATGCCCGACACTGGTGATGCATCGGGAAGGTGATCAGATGATACGCCTGGCGGCCGGACAGGACCTTGCCGGACGCATACCGGACGCGCAGTTTGTGGCGCTGCCAGGACCCGATCACTGGTGGTTTGTCGGCAACGGCCAGGCTGTGCTGGATCAGATACAGCAGTTTCTCGCCGCCAGGACAGCACCATAAAGACCGCCAGACCACGGCCTTTATGGTTGATCGAAGTCTGTCAGGAATTTATCTGGCAGCGAAATTAAATATCGGAAAACACGGCAGGAAGCCATTGTCGGCACAGTTAAGAAACCCGATCTGCAAGCCCTGTAACTTTTCTGTCTTATTGAAAAAAGCCAGTTGAAACGTTGACGTGTCCGATATATTCACGGCGCTGATATCGGCAAGCGTGTTGCCGGAACTCACATTAACCAAGCCCAGGTTGAGACCCTGCACATCGTTGGTCAGGTTCAGAAAGCCCAGATTGACGCCTTTGTCACTGCCTTTGTGCAGATTTACCAGCCCCATGCCCAATCCTGTCATGCTGCCATTAACTCGGTTGGCGCCCAGCAACAGCGGCCAGCTGATACCGGTAAGGTTATCAACCTCGGACAGCCCGATAGCGAAATCAATGCCGGTAACGTTGCCGGTTTTGCCATACAACGCTGTCAGGCGCACACCCTTAACATCCGAACTTTCCGGCGCGTTGAACTCCAGAAAAGAGAACTGCGCGGGGGTTGTGTCTTCTGCATGAAGACCTGTCGAAATAACCAGCAAAAACAACGCCGGCACGATGCGGCAAATGGTACGAATCATTTCGCGTGCTCCTGAACTTCCTTGCAATAGTCGGTGCAGAGGGTAACAACACCAATCAGCAAGCGCCAGTACAGCTAACAGCTCCGGTCACTGGTCGCGAAAGTTGAACAGCTCCAGGTCTTCCATTGATTCAGTTTTGCGGCGGTCGTTGCGCAGGCGACGCTCCTGAGCCTCGGGGCCGGTTGCAACAATCGCGACATACAGACTGCGCCGATCGTCACCATCGCGGCGGTCATCATGTTCGACGTAGCTGCAGGTGCAGGAGTCGGCATCACACTGCGACAGCGGCAGGCGCGGAATCTGACTGGGAAAGCCGCGCTTGCCCTCCAGACGCCGGGCCGCTTGACAGCATTCCGGGCCGCACTGAATGGCAACGGCGCTGAAATCACTGCGCTGCACTGCCGGCCGGTGATTGCGCTGCGCGTAGTCAGGCCGCTGGCGCCACAGTCGCCCGGTCTGCGATGAGCTGACATAGCCGGTTCCCGCGGCACGGCTTTTAACAAGCATGAGTGCGACTGCCACGGCGACCAGCAAGGTAATAATAAGCGGTATAAGCATGCTGCCCCTCCTCGTTCTTGTTGTTATTACGAAGGTGCAGCGACAATTATCCGCTCAGTACCAACCGGTACTCCGGAACTGGGTCGCGTTTTGGCGTTTAACTTAACTACTCGACGGTAACCGACTTGGCCAGGTTACGCGGCTGATCAACATCGGTGCCTTTGAGAACGGCCACGTGATAACTCAGCAACTGCAACGGGATGGTATAGAGGATGGGTGCCTGAAAATCCTCTATGTGGGTGGGCATATGCATGATATGGATGCCGTCACCTTCCTCGAAATGTACATCAGGATCGGCAAACACAAACAGTTTGCCGCCGCGCGCGCGCACTTCCTGCAAATTGGACTTAAGTTTTTCCAGCAGATCATCATTGGGCGCAACCGTAACGATCGGCATGTTTTCATCGACCAACGCCAGCGGACCGTGCTTGAGTTCACCGGCAGCATAGGCTTCGGCATGTATGTAGGAAATTTCCTTAAGCTTCAGCGCGCCTTCCATAGCCACCGGGTTCTGGGCGCCCCGGCCCAGAAACAGCGCGTGCTGATGATCTGCAAATTCACTCGACAGGGCTTTGATTTCCTCGTCCAGGGTCAGCACCTGATCGATTAAACGCGGCAATTCCATAAGCTGGCCGGTCAGGTCGCGTTCCTGCTCTTCGCTCATGCCGTTGCGGCGGCCCAGGGCAATGGTAGCCAGCGCCAGCGCTGCCAGTTGGGTGGTGAATGCCTTGGTAGACGCCACCCCTATCTCGGGGCCGGCGCGGGTCATCAGCGCCAGCTCGGACTCTCGCACCATGCCGCTTTCAGGCACGTTGCATACAGTCAGGGTGGCCAGATAGCCGCTTTGTTTTGCCTTGCGCAGTGCCGCCAGCGTGTCGGCAGTTTCACCGGATTGCGAGATGGTGATAAACAGACAGCCTTCAGGCACCACTACCTTGCGGTAACGATATTCGCTGGCTATCTCCACACGACACGGGATGCCGCAGTATTCCTCGATCCAGTAGCGTGCTACCAGACCGGCGTGATAGCTGGTGCCACAGGCAACAATCTGCACCGCCCTGGCTTTACTCAGCACCTCGGCAGCGGTCGGACCGAGTGCGGCATCCAGTACCTTGCCGTCCGCAATCCGCTCCGCCAGCGTATCGGCAACCGCGCGCGACTGCTCATAAATTTCCTTGAGCATGTAGTGACGGAACTTGCCGCGTTCCACAGCATCAGCGGAGAGTTCGCTTTCCGATACAGGCCGTTTGACGAGGGTGCCGTCCGCAGCCGAAATCACCACTCCGTCGCGGGTAACCACGGCAATGTCACCTTCTTCCAGGAACATAAACTTGCGCGTAACCGGCAATAAGGCCGCCACATCGGATGCGACAAAGTTTTCGCCGATACCAATACCGACAACGACCGGACAGCCTTCGCGGGCCAGCACCAGTGTGCCGGGATCCCGGCGGCTCATGACGACCAGGGCGTAAGCGCCTTGCAGTTCAGCCACCGTCTTGCGCACCGCATCTTCGAGGCCGTCGGCATGCTGCAGGTGCATGTGAATGCGGTGTGCCACCACCTCAGTATCGGTTTCGCTGGCGAATGTATAACCCCTGTCAATCAGGTCGGCGCGCAGGGTCTCATGGTTTTCGATAATGCCGTTGTGGACGATGGCAATATCCGGGTCAGACACGTGCGGATGAGCATTCTGTTCGGACGGCACACCGTGAGTTGCCCAGCGGGTATGCGCGATGCCG
>JAUIEY010000274.1 GCA_030429685.1 Gammaproteobacteria bacterium | reverse complement strand
GCTCTTGTTGCCGGTTGTCAGGACAATCCGCTGGGTTTTGTTGGATATCGCCATCAACAGCATGCCGCGACAGCGGGCCTGAATGTTTTCCTCGGTCGCATCTTCCGGCAGACCTGCCAGGATGGGCTGCAGAGTTGTGGTTGTTGCAGTAACCATGTCGGCAATCGGCAACATCTGGTAGCTGACGCCAAGCAGGTGCGCCTGCTCCGCGGCATCTTCGATACTGATCTGCGAGGTATAGTGATACGGCATCATGACGGCCTGGACGGCGTCAGCGCCCAGCGCGTCAACCGCGAGTGCAAGGCACAGTGCAGAGTCCACACCACCGGATAAACCCAGCACAATGCCGCCAAAACCATTTTTGGTTACGTAATCACGCACGCCGGTAACGATGGCCCGATAAACGAGAGCATCATCCTGCGGCAGTGGCGTGACGGTAGCATCGGTCAGTCGCAGCCCGCCGGCACCATGCTGAAAATCCACGTCAATCAGATCCGCTACGAACGGTTCCGAGCGCATCAGGATAGCGCCATCGGTACCGACCACGCAGGATCCGCCGTCGAACACTAGTTCATCCTGGCCACCGACCAGATTCTGATACACAAACGGCAGGCCGAGTTCTTTGGCACGCTGCGCCAGACGCTGTTCACGCATCTGTTGCTTGCCCAGTTCAAACGGTGAGCCGTTGACAGAGACGATCAGGGCGGCGCCGGCCTCGGCAGCGGCAGCTGCAGCCGCGCTACTCTCCCAGTTGTCCTCACAGATTGTTACGCCGACCGGCACACCCGCTACCTCGCAGACCAGCGGTGCGTCGCCGGCGGAGAAATAACGCGCCTCATCAAACACGCCGTAGTTCGGTAAACAGTGCTTGCGATAAACGCCGCGCAGCTCGCCGTCTTGCAACCATGCAGCGGCATTATAGATGCGGTCACCGGCAAACTCCGGAAAGCCAACCAGTACCGCGATACCGCCAGCGTGCTTTTTAAGCTCCAGCAATGCCTCGCTTACCCGCTGCTGCAGACCGGAATGAAACAGCAGGTCCTCGGGTGGATAACCACACAGTGCCAGTTCAGGAAACACCACCAGATCGGCGTGGCGCTCGTCACGGGCGCGTTGAATATCCGCCGCAATCAGCGCGGTATTGCCTTCAACGTCGCCGACCGTCAGATTAATCTGTGCCAGCGAAATACGCAGCGTATCGCTCATGTTCCGTTCCGCATCGCCTGCGGCAACAGCGGTCAGCTGCCCAGCAGCTCCTGCATCGCACTGCCCAGTGCGGCAGGCGAGCGCACTGTGCGAACGTTAGCCGCTTCCAGTGCCGCAAATTTGGCGTCAGCCGTGCCTTCACCGCCGGAAATGATCGCACCGGCATGCCCCATGCGTTTGCCGGGAGGGGCCGTCACGCCGGCAATGTAGGAAACCACAGGTTTGCTCACATGCTCCTTAATATAGGCAGCGGCTTTTTCCTCATCGGTACCGCCAATCTCGCCAACCATGATAATGCCCTCGGTAGCCGGGTCCTGTTCGAACAGCTCCAGACAATCAATAAAATTCATGCCACGCACCGGGTCGCCGCCGATACCCACACAAGTAGACTGGCCCAGACCGTTGTTGGTTGTCTGGTAGACAGCCTCGTAAGTCAGCGTACCGGAGCGCGAGATCACGCCGATCCGCCCCGGTTTGTGGATAAAGCCCGGCATGATGCCGATTTTGGCTTCGCCCGGCGTGATGATGCCCGGGCAATTGGGGCCAATCAGGCGACAGTCGTAATCGCGCAGACCCTGCTTTACCCGCACCATATCCTGCACCGGTATGCCTTCGGTAATGCAGACAATAACCTTGATGCCGGCATCCGCGGCTTCAAGAATGGCGTCGGCAGCGAAGGCGGCCGGCACGTAAATCATACTGACGTCCGCACCCTCCTGCTTGACGGCATCGTGGGTAGCATTGAATACCGGCAAATTGAGATGTGTTTCGCCGCCACGCCCGGGGGTCACACCGGCGACGATATTGGTGCCGTATTCAATGCACTGTTCGGCATGGAAAGTACCCTGGCGGCCTGTCAGGCCCTGCACAACAATACGCGAGTCTTTATTTACAAGAATGCTCATTTCTTAGTTACCAATCGATTACCGGTCAGCCGGCGGCGGCTGCAACGACTTTTTCGGCCGCATCGGTGAGATCATCCGCGGCCAGAATATCCAGACCGCTCTCTGCAAGTATGGCTTTGCCTTTATCGACATTAGTGCCTTCCAGGCGTGCCACTAC
>JAUIEY010000273.1 GCA_030429685.1 Gammaproteobacteria bacterium | reverse complement strand
GCGACCAGGCCCAGAAAAGATGTTTCCGTTGGCATCTGTTGCCCCTGTTATAACTTCCTTGTTAAACGAACGGTCAGGTTATTCAGCCCTGGAGCAGACCACGCGGTAACCGCCGCGGTTTTAAGGTGGCCACGTCCAGACAGGCCGCCTCGCACTCACCCGTACACAGCAATTCGCCATCGGCGCTGCCGCGAAAAATATCCTGACGAAATCCAACCCGCGCCCCGCTCGAATTTGTGACCGTGGTGCGCACCACAAGTTCATCGTCAAACACCGCCGGCTTCCGGAACTGCACCGCCGTGCCGGTCAGGCTGAAACACAGGCCGTGCTCGCGGCTGAGCGCACTCTGATCCACTCCGCGTGCGCGCAGCCATTCCGTCCGGCCACGCTCCATGTACCGCAAATAATTCGCGAAGTACACGATGCCCTGGGCGTCGGTATCTTCGTAGTAAACCCGCACCCGAATATCGTGGCTGTCCGCAGCCCGTGTATCACTGTCTGCAAGCACGCCCACGCGTCTGTAATCCGGTTATGCCGAACCGTTCCCGGCGGAATCCGCGGACCCGTCGAACAGGTCCGGCGCGGCACCGACCGCGCTGGGCGCAGGCAAACCAAAATGCTGATAGGCAGCCGCCGTGGCAACCCGCCCGCGTGGTGTGCGCATCAGGTAACCCTGCTGAATCAGATACGGCTCCAGCACGTCCTCGATGGTGCCACGCTCCTCGCCGATGGCGGCAGCCACCGCATCAATGCCCACCGGCCCGCCACCGAACTTGTCGATGATTGCCAGCAGCAGTTTGCGATCCATCAGATCAAAGCCGTTCGGGTCCACCGCCAGCATGTCCATGGCAGCCTGCGCGGTAGCGCGATCTATGAAACCAGCGGCTTCCACTTCGGCAAAATCCCTTACCCGGCGCAGCAGGCGATTGGCAATACGCGGCGTACCGCGTGACCGCGCGGCAATTTCCGCGGCACCCGCGGCATCCATGCCGGCGTTCAGAATGGTGGCCGAGCGCTGCACAATCTGCTGCAACTCGGATTCGGTATAGAACTCCAGCCGCTGCACGATGCCGAACCGGTCGCGCAGCGGCGAGGTCAGCAAGCCGGCACGGGTGGTTGCACCCACCAGCGTAAACGGTTTCAGATTCAGCTTGATGGAGCGGGCTGCGGGGCCTTCGCCAATCATGATGTCGAGCTGAAAATCTTCCATGGCCGGGTACAGCACTTCCTCGACCACCGGGCTGAGCCGGTGAATTTCATCGACAAACAGCACGTCACCCTCTTCAAGACTGGTGAGCATGGCAGCCAGATCCCCGGCCCGCTCCAGCACTGGTCCGGAAGTGTGGCGCAGATTGACGTTCATTTCGCGAGCCACAATATTCGCTAGCGTGGTTTTACCCAGCCCGGGCGGCCCGAATATCAAGGTGTGATCCAATGCTTCGCCGCGCTGCCGGGCCGCGGCAATGAAAATCCGCATCTGCTGCTTGACCGCTTCCTGGCCGACGTAATCATCCAGACTGTCCGGGCGAATGGCCTGTTCCAGCGCAGCCTCGGCTGCATTGCCCGTCGCAGCAATTAAGCGATCATCCAGGCGGTCATCGGCGGGCTGATTCATGGCCTAGGCTCCTGCGGGCGCAGCGGACTGCAATACGCTGCGCAGAATGTCTTCGGTGCGGGTCAGATCCGGATCAACCGCATCAATCATTTTGCGCGCTTCAACCGGTTTGTAGCCCAGCGAAGTCAGCGCATTGTAGGCTTCCTGACGCGACCCGCCGGCCGCGGCATCCTCGCCATTGATGCGCGTCACGCTGACGACCCGCGCCTGCGCGTCCACCTTGTCACGCATATCCATGATCAGCCGTTCCGCTGTCTTGCGACCTACACCAGGCAGTTTCGACAACATCCCCGCATCCTCTGTCTGCACGCAGGAAATAAAAGTACCGACACTCATGCCCGACAGGATGCCAAGCGCCAATTTGGCGCCGACGCGATTGACCCTGATCAGGTCGCGGAACAGTTGCCGTTCAGCTTCACTGGCAAAGCCGTAAAGGGTGTGCTGATCCTCACGGACAATCAAATGAGTAATCAAATGGATTTCGCTGCCGACCTGCGGCAATTCCAGGCAGGTGGATAGCGGTGCTTCCACTTCGTAGCCGACACCGTTGACATCAATAACCAGCAGCGGCGGCTGGCTCGCCGCCAGAGTGCCGCGCAGATAGCCGATCATGACATCGCCTCGGCAATGCGCCGGCCGGCGCTGCGCATGTGCGCATGACAGAGCGCAATGC
>JAUIEY010000272.1 GCA_030429685.1 Gammaproteobacteria bacterium | reverse complement strand
TAGAAAGGATTGATCGCAACTCGCAGCGAGTTATGCACCACCAGCGCGGCGGCATCGGTGCCCCCGGCCAGCACCGTGGTGTTGGCGCCCGGGTTGGGAATGCTCGACATATAGGTATAGCCAAGATCATTCATGCCCAGGTTCATGCCCTGGGTGATGTAGTGACTGTTGTCGTAGATGTCCAGGTTGTTATACGCGTACTGCCAGTTAAAAGTGCCGTCACCCATGCCGAGCGCTGTCGCGGTCGCACCGGCACCCCAGGCACGGAAAAACACCACGCCCACTTCGCCGGCTTCTACTTTGCTTACCAGTCGGTCAATGTCGGTCGGGTTGGAAGCGCCATACTGAAAAGCAACCACATCGTAGGGTGAGTAATCCCAGTCGCTGCCCCACCACACGGCATTGGATTCCGTGACCGTGTGGCCGAGGCCGATCAGACGATCAATAACTTCACGCTCCGAGTTGCCACCGTTGAGCAAAATGGAAAGTGCATTCGCGTTCAGCGAAAAAGTTGTCAGCAAAACGATAGCGAGGAACTTGCGCATCAGAATAATCCCTGTTGTGTGGTGGGCCCTCGTGTACTGTGCTGGCGCACTTCCTTGTACGGGCCTTTGCTTATTAATTACGCGGCATTGTAGCAATGCTCAGGCGCAGCCATTGCAAATGTTTGAAGCCGGTTAGCTATTATGTAAAACATATGCAGCAAATTATTTCTGCTTCAATAACTTAGCCGACGAAAAAAACCGCCCGCAACGCCAGTACCGGAGCCCCGGCGTGCGACATAAAGTGGTGTTTGCCCTACCAGTGCTGCGGCTGCATCAGCGGTGCGGCGCAGGTCACGGTTCCGGTGGCTTTGGCCAGCGCCCCGACACTTAATTCACGGGCCATCCAGGCTTCGGGATAACGCAGCTCGTAGGGCGCGCGAATGCTGTGTGTTGCTGTGAAGTCGGCGCGCGCATAGTAGTTTGGATCGCCCAGCACCAGCACAAATTCCGCACCACGCGCGGCCAGTTCACCGCAGCCGTGTTCAAGCAGGGTTTTGCCGATGCCCTTGCGCTGACAATCCGGCGCAACCGCCAGCGGTGCCAGAATAAATCCCTTGCAGGCCTTGCCGTCAATGCGCACGGCAGTGAACAGCGCATGACCGCTAATGCCCGCATCCTCTGTGGCGACCAGTGACAGCAGCGGCTGAGCCGACGGATGCTGCAGCAGTTCGCTTACCAGCCGGGCGATTACCGGGCCGTCCGGCGCGCCGAAAGCCTGTTCATGCAGCCGGGTAATGGCGGCTGCATCGCCGGCGGTTGCTGCTCTGATGCGCATGCTGCAGTGTTACGGACAGCGCAGCGGGGCCAGGGTTTTGGCCCAGTTCGCCGCAGCATCGTAGTCTGGCACCAGGCCATCGCCCTCAATGCCATCGAACGCTGCCATACCATGCAGAATCATGTAGTGCGGATGGTAAGAGGGTTTGCCGACCGCCTTTATGCCGGCGCACAACGCTGCTATCGCGGCGGGCTGGCGCGAGGTAATTTTCTGAATGTCGGCATACAGTCGCGGATGGCTGGTGTCACTGATGCTGCCGAAATTATTGATGATAAGAACCTGGCGCGCCTGAATCGCGCTACGATCTTTCACACGCATGCTGTCATACACACTGTAGGCACCGGCCAGAAAATAGATTTGTACGGCATCGGTGCGGCGGCCCGCCGCATCGCATTTTGCCGCACTCGCATACAGGTCGGCCGGCGTATAACTGTTGTTAGCCTCGCTGATCGAAATGCAGGGTAGTTCATGCGTCTTCGCCAGGCTGCCTGCCACCCGCACATTGGTGACGTTGCCGCTGGTTTCCTGGACCATGCGCGGTTGCTGCCGGGTTGCGCAGGCAGACACGATTAGCAGCAGTGTAAGCAGCAGAAATTTCATTGCGCTGTTGCGCCCCTAGATAATGGTCTGGTAGCCGTCCAGTTTGATGGTTGCTTCGTACTTGGCGTTGTCGGAATAGCGCAGCCGCAGTTTTACTGTAGTGACAAGCATAAGGTCAACGTCGAACCGAATCATGTGCTTGCCCTCGTCAGCTGCTGTCGTGGTGGCTGCAAATGACCTCACCAGCAATTCATTGCTGAGCAGACGTGCCTGCGCGTCAATAAATTTTTTCCCCTCGATGCTGTCCGGCAGAACAATCGTTAGCCGGGCATCGCTGTCGCCGGAAGAATCAACTGCAAGCTTGGCATCGAATCCAAGCGCTTCGATTTCTGCGTCGCTAAGCACGACCCAGCTATTGCGCAGCACGGTGA
>JAUIEY010000038.1 GCA_030429685.1 Gammaproteobacteria bacterium | reverse complement strand
GGCTATTCCCGAAAAACTTTATGTCGCGGTTGCCCAGGTACTTACCTATGTGCTGCGGCTCAAGGCCTATAACACCGGCCTGGCCGACTACCCCGACAAGCCCGCGGTGGACGTGGCTGACGACTACCCCACAGATCTGAGTGGCCGCTTTGCCGGCCGCGCGGAACCTGGCGACGAGGCCGACTGATAGATGAACGCGCTGGCAGGCAGATTATCCGACCTGGCCCGATCCGGCATCGCTCTGCCTATCGGCCTGCTGGCCATGCTGTCCATGATCGTGCTGCCGTTGCCGGCGATCATGCTGGATGCGCTGTTCACGTTTAATATATGTATCTCGCTGGTCGTGATTCTGGCGGTCATCTATGTGCTCCGCCCGCTGGATCTCGCCGCTTTTCCCACCATTCTGCTGATCGCCACCCTGCTCAGGCTGGCGCTGAACGTGGCTTCGACGCGTATTGTGCTGCTCGACGGTCACACCGGCACCGATGCGGCCGGCAAAGTGATTGAGGCTTTCGGCGAGTTTGTGATCGGCGGCAACTATGCAGTCGGCCTGGTGGTTTTTGCCATCCTGGTGATTATTAACTTCGTGGTGGTGACCAAGGGCGCCGGCCGCGTCTCGGAAGTAAGCGCCCGCTTCACCCTCGACGCCATGCCTGGCAAGCAGATGGCCATTGATGCCGACCTTAACGCCGGCATTATCAGTCAGGAAGAGGCCACCGAAAGGCGCAGCGAAATACGCACCGAAGCGGATTTCTACGGTTCCATGGACGGTGCCAGCAAGTTCGTCAAGGGTGATGCCGTAGCCGGCATCCTGATTCTGTTTATCAACCTGCTTGGCGGTATTGTGATCGGCGTGTCGCAGCACGACCTGGATTTTTCCACCGCCGCGGAAACCTATGCGCTATTAACCATCGGTGACGGCCTGGTCGCCCAGATCCCCTCGCTGCTGCTGGCGACCGCGGTGGCTGTGATTGTCACGCGCATGTCCAAGTCAGAAGACATGGGTGCGCAACTGGCGTCGCAATTGCTTGGCGACAAGCGGGTGTTACGGGTAGCAGCCGGCATTCTCGCGGTGCTGGGCCTGATCCCCGGCATGCCTAACGTCGCGTTTTTGATGATGGCTTTGTTGTGTGCCCTGGCCTCCTGGCTGGTATCGCGCTCCGCTGCCGCCGAAGCCGCTGAAGCCGCGACACCCGAAGTCGACGCGGAACCGGTAACTGCACAACCGCGTGAACTTAGCTGGGACGACGTCGGCGAAGCCGACGTGATCGCGCTCGATGTCGGTTACCGCCTGATACCGCTGGTTGATCAGGAACAGAACGGTGAGCTGATGCGGCGTATCAAAGGGGTGCGCAAACGGCTGTCATCGGAGCTTGGCTTCCTGGTGCCGGCAGTGCGTATTCGCGACGACCTTGATCTGAGCGCCAACGGTTATCGCATCAGCCTCAACGGTTCGGCGCTGGCCGAAGGCGACGTGGTGCTGGACCGCGAACTGGCGATCAACCCGGGGCATATCGAAAAGGCCATAGACGGCCTCGCCACCAAGGAACCGGCCTTTGGTCTGGATGCGGTTTGGATTGATCCGGTGCAGCACGATACCGCGCAGTCAATGGGCTACACAGTGGTGGATGTATCCACCGTGGTAGCCACGCACCTGAGCAAGGTGTTGCAGGACAACGCCCACGAGTTGTTCGGCCATCAGGAAGCGCAGGAGATGCTCGACCGGCTGGCCGCGCACTCGCCCAAGCTGGTGGAAGAACTGGTGCCCAAGACCCTGCCGCTAAGCGCAATCGTGCGCGTAATGCAGGACTTGCTGCGCGATCAGGTGCCGGTCAGCAACATGCGCGCAATCTGTCAGTCGCTGGCGGAGCATGGGCGCAGCACCCAGGAGCCGGATGCACTGGTTGCCGCCGTGCGCGTCGCGCTGGGTCGCACGCTGGTGCAGCGGGCCAGCCCCGATACCGGTGAGTTGCCGGTTATCACGCTGGATCCGCAACTCGAGCAGATTCTTAAGGAAGCCGTGACGGGTGGCGATGATGCCGGCATCGAGCCGGGCCTGGCCGAGCAGGTGCAAAACCGGCTGGCCGAGACGGCGCAGCGGCAGGAGATTGCCGGCGAACCGGCGGTGCTGCTGGTGTCGCCGGCACTGCGGCCATGGTTGTCACGTTTTTTGCGGTTTGCGGTGCCGAACCTGCGCGTGCTGGCCTACAACGAGGTGCCCGACAGCAAACGCGTCAAGCTGGTGGCAGCAGTCGGTGCCTGACAGGAAATTTAACGGGAAACAGCTATGAATATCAGACGATTTGAAGCCGCAGACATGCGTCATGCGATGAATTTGATTCGTGAAGAACTGGGTGACGAGGCGGTGATACTCGAGTCCAGCCGGACCGCGACCGGTGTTGAAGTAACCGCGGCGGTTGATTTTGACCCGGCACTGTATGTGCAGCCGGAAACGCGCTACCCGGACGTTGCCAGAGATACCGCGCAGGTTCCGCCGGTCAGCAGTTACGAAGCGGTGGCCGCCGGAGAGGCCGGCCGCGAAGCCGACCGCGCCCGAACCGCGGATCCCGCCGAACCGCCGCAGGCCACCTTTACCCCCGCGGATGATTCGGTGCGCTGCCTGCTGGAAGCCCGGCTGTCGCGCCTGATCTGGGATGACATGCGCAGTCGCAACCCGGTAGCGGCGAATATCATGCGCAACCTGAGTCGGCTGGGGCTGACACCCGACGTGGTCGAACAGGTTATGGCGCGCGCGGGTGACATCAGCCGGCTGGAAAATAGCTGGACCGGTCCGCTGAAATGGCTGCGGGAAAGTATTCCGGTTACTGCCGCGGATCTGGTCATGCACGGTGGCGTGTTCGCTGTGGCCGGCCCGACCGGTGTAGGCAAGACCACATCAATCGCCAAGCTGGCGGCGCGCTATGCATTGCGCCATGGTGCTGATCAGATAGCACTGGTGAGCGCCGACAACTACCGTATCGGCGCGCGCGAACAACTGGAAACTTTCGCTCGAATTATTAATGTGCCGGTCTACAGTGTTCCGGACGCCGCGCAACTGGATGACACCCTGGCCGGACTCGACAACAAGAAGCTGGTACTGATTGATACCGCCGGCATGGGCCAGCGTGATGAACGCATGGCCGAGCAGCTGCTGCAGCTGCGCCGGTCCGCCAACGACATTACCCTGTTGCTGGCCCTGCCGGCCAATGCCCAGACCGAAACCAGTCAGGAAATCATTGACGTATTTGCTGCGGCCCGTCCCGAAGCCGCAATACTTACCAAGGTGGATGAATCCACATCACTGGGCGGAGCCCTTTCGGCACTGATTCGTGCTGATCTGCCGCTTGCCTATATATGTGACGGTCAGCGGGTGCCGGAGGATCTGCACCTCGCAGTGCAGCGCCTCGGCTGTCTGGTGAAGCAGGCCATGGACTGCATGCGTGATCATGCCGCGCGTATTGGCAGGGACGAGATGGCGCAGCGCTTTGCCCGGGTGGCGGTAAATGCCTGAGGCCGGCAAACACCGCGCAGATCAGGCTCAGGGCCTGCGCAGACTGACGGGCCGGCGGCCGGTCAAGGTAATTGCCGTCAGCGGCGGCAAGGGCGGCGTCGGCAAGACCAATGTGTGCGCCAATCTGGCCGTGGCGCTGGCTGCGGCAGGGCGCCGGGTGATGGTGCTGGACGCCGATCTGGGGCTGGCCAACATTGACGTGCTCTACGGTTTGCAGCCGCGCGCGACGCTGGCTGATGTGCTGCGCGGTGACTGCCGTCTGGAAGACATCGTGCTGAGCGGGCCGCAGGGTGTGCGGGTGGTGCCGGGTGCTTCGGGTCTGACCGAAATGGCGACGCTGGCGGCACCGGCGCTGGCAGGTATTGTGCACAGCTTCAGCGAACTGCATGAAGACCTGGATATTCTGCTGATTGATACCGCGCCGGGCATTACGCCGGATGTGCTGCGCTTTGCCGAAGCGGCGCATGAAGTGCTGATCGTGGTGCGTGACGAACCGACGTCCATTACCGATGCTTATGCCGTGATCAAAGTGCTCAGTGGCGAACGCGATGTGCAGCGTTTTCGGGTCATCACCAACATGACGCAGGGTTCCGGCGACGGCGTAGCGCTGTACAACAAATTGTCGCGCGTGACGGATCGGTTCCTGAATATTTCGCTGCACCATACCGGCAGTATTCCCTTTGATAACCGGGTGGGCCGCGCGGTGCAGATGCAGACGCCGTTTATGAGTGCCTACCCGGCCAGCATGGCGGCGCTGTCGATGCGCAAGCTCGCGGAACGGGTGGATGCCTGGGAGATACCGCAGCAGGCACGCGGCAATATCGAATTTTTTCTGGAGCGGCTGGTGGGTCTGAACCCGCTGGTGCAAAAGGCGGGATAGCGGGCAGCAGGCGATGACGCTGGCGGGCGAATACGAACTGTCGGGTAAGCTTTCGGCCGACGATCTGGTCGAACAGTATGCGCCGCTGGTCAAGAAGGTAGCGTTGCATCTGCTGGCGCGCTTACCTGATGGCACTGAGCTGGATGATCTTATTCAGGTAGGACTGATCGCATTGCTGGAGGCAGCACGGAATTATTCGCCCGCCAAGGGCGCAAGTTTTGAAACCTACGCGCGTATCCGGCTGCGCGGGGCGATGCTGGACGAGGTGCGCAGCACCGACTGGGCACCGCGCTCGGTTTATAAAAAGCAGCGCGACCTGGTTGCGGCAACGCAGGCGGTCGAAAATCGCACCGGCTATGAGGCAACCGCAGGTGAAGTCGCCGAGGAACTGGGGGTTGGTCTGGATGAGTATCACGACATACTGGCCGACGCGTCTACTGCTAAATTTTTCAGCCTGAATCAGATGATGGATGACACGGAATTTGATCCCGAGACTCCTGCCGGTCAGCGGCAAAATCCGACCAGCCAGCTGCAGCAGTCGGAGTTTTTTGCTTCCGTGGCCAAGGCGATTCAGGAGCTGCCGGAGCGCGAGGCGCTGGTGATGTCACTGTATTACGTGGAAGAACTCAACCTGAAAGAGGTGGGTGCAGTGCTGGGTGTCAGCGAGTCGCGGGTCTCGCAAATTCATTCTCAGGCGGTTGTCCGCTTGCGCGCCCGTCTTGGCGCGGAGTGGGGTATGACCGATGTCGACGAATAAGGGTGCATGACAATGGTTGTCGAGAATCTGGAACTGGTTATTTACGGATTGTGTGCCACGGCCGGCATCGGCCTGCTGATCGCCTTGCTGGCGCTGTCTGCGGCACAGCGGGCGCGGCGCCGGCTCAGCGATTTCGAGGCGGCGCTCAGCAATCTCGAGCAGGCAATGAAATCCGCGGCCAATATATTCGCTGAAAGCGACATGCGCATGAATGCGGCGTGCGAACAAATCAACCAGCTGGCGGTGCGGCAGGGCACACTGGATGCCGCCACCGGGCAGGCCGGGTTCAAGCAGGCGATCGCGCTAACCCGGCGCGGTGCCAGCCTTGCTGAGCTGATGGATACCTGCGGTGTAAGCCACGGCGAGGCCCGCCTTATTCAGATCATGTACGGGTCCTAGGTTCAAAGCAGACGCTTTCGCGACCTGCGTCACATTTTCGCTCGTCGGACGCGCGAAATGTGACCTGTTACAGGGCCTGAACTCACTCGAGCCGATACGTTACGTTCAATGGTGCTGCATGGCGCCATGGCAAAGCGGAACTATTTGGGCGTAGTTTCCGGAATGCAACGTGTTACATGGAACGTATTGCGAGGCGTGGATATGAGTGAACTGTCCGGTGATCTTCTGGATCGACTGAAAAAATGTAAGAACCTGCCGACGCTGCCAAAGGCGGCTATGCGCATCATTGATGTCGCCCAGCGGCCGGAAATAGACATGGGCATGGTCGCCGAAGCTGTCAGTGCCGACCCCGCCATTGCCGCCAAGGTAATGCGCATTGCCAACTCCGCGCTGTACGCACGCCGCCGCGAAAGCACTAACCTGCGGCAGGCGCTGATTACCCTGGGGCTAAATGCCACGCTCACTCTGGCACTTAGCTTTACGCTGGTGACCAAGCTGCGCAAAGACCCGATCAAGGGCTTTGATTTTAATGAATACTGGAAACGCTCGATTCTGGCAGGGTCATGGGCGCGGATTCTGGCCAGTGAAGTCGAGCTGGTGGGCGCCGAAGAAGTGTTTCTTGTGGCGTTGCTGCAGGATATCGGCATGCTGGCGATTGACCGCGTAGCTCCGGAAGTCTATGCCAGCATTTCACCGTTTAAAATGGACCACGATACGCTGGCGCAGCATGAAACCAACAAGCTGGAGTCCAATCACTGCCAGGTGGGTGCGTGGCTCATGAGCGACTGGAACATGCCCGACGTGCTGGTCACCGCCGTGGAGCATAGTCACAATTACACGGCTGCTGAAGTTGATGAAAACATCAGCGGTCTGGTCAAAATCACAGCGCTGTCAGGCCTGCTGGCAGACAGCTGCGCAACTGCTGCGGGCGCCGGTGTCATGGCCAAGGCGGGCAAGCTGGTGGCCGAAAACCTGAATATTGGTCCGGAGCGCCTGGCTGAACTTTACGACATGCTGATGGAGCAGATTCCGGAAGCCGAATCGGTGTTCGAGCTGGATCTAATGGATGAGGAGGAAATTCAGGGCCTGATGGAAACGGCCCATGAAACCCTGCTGATCCGTAATCTGAATGTGTTTTCGCAGGCCGCCGAACTGGTGGAGCGCGCTGAGTCGCTGCAAAGTGAAAACAAGGCCCTTAAGGAAGCCAATCGGGTTGATGAGCTGACCAGCGCCTACAACCGGCGCCATTTTGAGGACGCATTGAACGAAGAGTTCGAATTCGCCGTCAAACATTCGTCTACCCTGAGCCTGATTTTCGTTGACATCGATTTTTTCAAGGAAACCAACGACACTTTCGGTCATCTGGCCGGCGACAAAGTTCTCCAGGTTGTCGCCGATTTGCTCAAGGAAACCGTGCGCGGCACAGATATTGTTGCCCGCTACGGCGGCGACGAATTCGTGATCGTACTGCCCGGCACCAACGCCGAGCGCACGGCACTGGTGGCAGGCCGCATTGTTGATGACGCACGGTCGCTGATGATCAAGACGGACGACGGGCAGCAGGCGGAAATCACCCTGTCGCTCGGCACGGCGACGCAGGACAGTGATACCAGTTTCAAGAGTGCGGCAGGCCTGATCCGGGCAGCTGACTCAGCCCTATATGATTCCAAGCGCAAAGGTCGCAATTGCCATACCGCCTTTGACGGCGCGGCTGTGGCCTGAAGCTACTGCAGTCAGGTCGTTTCCAGCGCGATACCAAAACGCTTCATTTTTTCTGACAGCGTGGTACGACGAATCTGCAGTTTTTCGGCGGCATGGGCGACGATGCCGCCGGCTTCTTTGAGGGCCGCGTCAATCAGCGCGATTTCGATGCTTTCCAGGTAGTCCTTGAGCGGCATGCCGTTGCAGGCGGCGATCAGATCGGCCGGAGTAGCAGCCGGTGACGGTGTTGCGGCATTGCTGCCGGTCGGCAATGTGGCGGACGCGCCGCTGCCGGCATAACGCTGCGGCAACAGGCGCTGATCCACCCGGCCGCCGGGATAGAGAATGCACAGCCGTTCCATCAGGTTGGACAGTTCGCGCACATTGCCCGGCCATTCGTGTTCGTGCAGCGCCCGCAATGCACTGTCCGTCAGCTTTATTGGCTCCAGGCCATTGGCCGCGCAACGCTGCAGACTGCTGTTCGCAAGTTCGTGCAGATCCTCGAGGCGTTCGCGCAACGGCGGCAACTCGATCGGAAACACATTCAAACGGTAGAACAGGTCTTCACGAAAATTATCCTGCTGAATTTCCTGTTCCAGATCGCGGTGCGTGGCTGCGATAATGCGCACATCCGCAGGCCGGCTCTGGTTGCTGCCGACCCGCTCAAATACGCGTTCCTGCAGCACGCGCAGCAGCTTGACCTGCATGGACAGGCTCATGTCGCCGATTTCATCGAGAAACAGGGTGCCACCCTCGGCGGCTTCAAAACGGCCGATGCGCGCAGCAACCGCGCCGGTAAATGCGCCTTTTTCGTGCCCGAACAATTCGCTTTCCATCAGCTCGGTCGGGATCGCACCGCAGTTGACCGGAATAAACGGTTTATCGCGGCGCGGTGACATCTCGTGGATGCAGCGCGCAGTCCATTCCTTGCCGGTGCCGGACTCGCCGGTAATCAGTACATTGGCATTAAAACCCGCAACCTGTTCAACCAGACGGCGGACAACCACCATTTTGCGGCTGTGTCCGGTTGGGAAATAAACCAGCTGGGGTTTTGCCGAAGCTGCGCCCGAATCAGGGTGTTTCGGCGGGGGAGGGGAATCTGGCTGCGCGGGTTCAACACGCAACTGTGAGTCTAACGGCCATCCTTGGTCGTGCACTGGCATTGCGGATTTTCCCCCGTGGTCAACGCCGCTTTTTATCGCGTATATGGTCTAAAAAGCCCATATACCGCACGATTCTGCCGTCACTTCCTTTTTTTATGATTATTATTTAGTTAAGCAGCTTTCGTACGAAAACTCCTTGCTTGCTTGCAGCAAAGAATACCTTTGGGGCGCTTGCGGCGCAACACTTTCTCTAAATTTTTTAGGCATTTATTGGTTGTATTGTCGCGACAGGCACGTCTGTACCAGTGCGCGGCAATGCAACAACCGACTTGTCATATTGTGACCCGGTTCGCTATTTGCTGCCGGCCACCCCTCTATGATGATTTGCATCAGGCTGAACCCCGTTTTCGGGGCGGTGCATGGCAAACCAGGATCAGAGGACAAGTTACATGGACGTGGATGCAGTACAGGAAAAACCGACCGCAGCGCAGGCGGCAGACAGCAATACCAGTCAGCAGGCTTTTGCCTTTGTGCAAAAGGTCGCGGCTGATCTGAGTTCTGACGACGATCTGGAGCTGCCCGGGTTTCCGGAAGTGGTGATCAAACTGCAGAAAGCTCTGGGTGACGAACACGGTTCGCTCAAGGAAGTGTCGCGCATCATTAATTCCGAGCCGGCGCTGGCAGCGCGACTGATGCAGCTTGCCAACTCGGCGGCGTTTCGCCAGACCACCGATCCGGTTGGCGAACTTCGCACCGCGGTCACCATGCTGGGCCTGAACATCGTGCGCGCCACGGCCACCAACTTCGCCATGCAGCAGATGCAGAACCAGGAATGGCTGCAGCCGCTGCACCCCGAATTGCAGAAAATCTGGAAGTCCAGCAACAAAGTAGCGGCCACCGCCTACACAGTTTCCAAACAGCTCGAAGCCATGCAGCCCGACAAAGCGATGCTGGCCGGCCTGTTCCATCAACTGGGGCGGCTGTATCTGCTGACTGTTGCACACCGCGACGATACGGCTTTAATTAATGATCCGGCCTGGGAGTCGATAGTTGATGACTGGCATCCGACCATCACCCGCGCCATTCTCGACAGCTGGGGTCTGCCCGAAGACGTTACCTATGCTACCGAGAGTCAGGATGCCGTGGCAGATGGCCAGACCGGCAACCTGGATCGTTTGTCGCTGGTGGTCTCGGCATCCAAGTACTATGCCGATCATGATACGGGCAACGACATGGTGAGCGCCGAAGAACTGCTGGGGCAGGTTAATTTCTCAGGCACGTCGTTCCAGGACATTGTCAGCAGCCATCGCGACGAAATTAGCCAGATGATAACGACGATCTCGTAACCTCGAGACCGTTTGTTGCGCAGAAGTATGACTGGCAGTCTGTGTTCAGATCAGCGCGTCGAACAGGCTGCCCTGTGCTTCGTTGGCACGCTTGAGTGCGGCAGCCGAGGCATCAACGCCGTTGCGATGCTCCATGGCCCGCACTGCCGATACCGCCTGATCGCTGCTCTCGGCACCCTCCACGCTGGCATGCGCAACCTGCTGGCTGACCTCGCGCAACCCGTCCAGGTTCTGGCGGATGCCCTGAAGCGCTACCGGTATGCTGCCGTTGATTGAGGTCATGGTTGAGTCTCCGCACCTATCCCTGCACACGTTAACAAGGCGCCGGCCGGCTGTCGGCGAACAGGGTCGCAAATAAAGGTGCTGCGGGGATATTCTGACAAATCGGCGCTATCATGGAGGCACATCATGATGCAGAGAGTTAAATTCCGGTTACCTGCCGTGCTGGCAGTTTGCTGCCTGACTTTTCTGGTCAGTGCGGGCGCGTCCGGACCGGCTGCACCGGGTGACGGGCGCTATCTGAAGGTGCCGCGTCAGGTTACCCTGATTGTTGAGCCGCGCCGGCTGCTGGCGTCCAATGTGCGACTGAGCCGCATGGACGAAATCAAACTGCTCGGCAACGAGGAGTATCTGCGCCATGAAGAATCGCGCGCCGCGATTGTGGTCGCTACCAACCGGCGTGTGCTGGCCTACGGGCCGGTGATCGGCTGGCGCAGCATGCAGCTGCGCCCCGAGGAAAAGGTCGAATCGCTGCAGGCCGAGGACTACGCCATTTTCGTCATCACCAGTGAGCGCTATCTTAATTTCAGCGCCGACACCGGAGTCTGGGCCCAGAAACGCCGCCGAGACGGCTAAAAACAACGCTTTTGGCCCTGATCCTTATGTCAACTTGTGAATCAGTTCTCAGTTGCAAAAGCCCCCTGACGGTAGATTAAGCCTACGGAAAACAGGCATCCGGCTGGGCGGCCGGACCTGTGGGTACGCGGCAGACAGGACTGTCCGCCACGCACCCTTCGATTGACTTAAGCGGTTTTTGGGACAGCGGAAAAGCATGGATTTAGCGACCCTTATAGGCCTGTTGGCCGGTATTCTGATTATCGTCGCGGCGATGGTTGTCGGTTCGTCAATCGGCATCTTTATCAACATCCCCGGTATTTTGATCGTGATGGGCGGAACTGCGGCGGCAACGCTGATGAAGTTCACCATCAGTGACTGCATTTACGCGCTCAAGGTGGGCGTGAAGCTGTCTTTCTTCAACACCAACAACGAGCCGCGGGCGCTGATCGAGCGCATCATGGATCTTGCTGACAAGGCCCGTAAAGGCGGTTTGCTGGTGCTGGAAGAAGAACAAATTGACAACCCCTTTCTGAAGCGCGGCGTGCAACTGGGTGTGGACGGCTACGACCCGGAGCTGGTTAAAAAGCTGCTGCAGAATGAAATGGACTATGCCGTGGAACGGCAGGAACTGTCGCAGAGTATTTTTAAAGGTATCGGCGATGCCGCGCCCGCATTCGGCATGGTCGGCACGCTGGTTGGCCTGGTGCAGATGCTCAGTAACATGAGTGACCCGAGTTCCATCGGCCCGGCCATGGCGGTGGCCCTGCTGACCACCCTGTACGGGGCTATCATTGCCAACCTCATTGCCATTCCGATTGCTGACAAGATCGGCCTGCGCACCGCAGAAGTCATGAAGATCAAGGGCCTGCTGATTGCCGGCGTGGGCGGTATCCTTGATGGCGATTCACCGCGCATTATCGAAGACGTCATGAAGAGCTATCTGGCCGACGATCATGATGCCGCGCTGGAAGGCGAGGCGCAGCCGGAAGCCGGTTAGACGGAGCACGACTCATGGCCAAGGCAGAAAGCTCAGGCGCACCGGCATGGATGGCGACCTTCGCCGACCTGATGGCACTGATGATGTGCTTTTTCGTACTGCTGTTTTCGTTTTCGCAGATTGACGAAAGCAAATACCGGTTAATGGTCGAGTCCATGGCCAAAGGCTTTGGTTCGCAGCAGCTGCAATTGCAGACGCCGACGACACCGTCTGCCACGCTGTCCTCACCGAGTTCCATTAATTCGCCGTTCAGTCAGTTCCAGGCGCCGTCACGCAGTTCGCGCAGCCGCAACCGGGTGCAGACCTCGCAGTCCACCAAGGCAACGGCCAAACAGATCAAAGTGGTGATGAAGGAAGACATTGCCGAAGGCAAAGTTACCGTCGAAACTACAGGCAATACCGTGCTGATACGTCTGCCCGAGGAAGTCGCGTTTCCGCCCGGCAGCGACGATGTCAGCACCCAGATGCTGGGCATTATCGACAAGCTGGCGCCCGCCATGCGGGCTACCACCGGCACTATCATGGTGACCGGGCACACGGATGACGTGCCGATTTCATCAAGCGAGTTCTCCTCCAACTGGGAACTGTCTGCCGACCGCGCGGTTGCGGTGATCCATGAGGTAGTCAAGCTCACCGGAATCGATGAGTCGCGCTTTGCGGCAGTCGGCAACGGTTCGACCAAGCCAATTGCGCCCAACGATACGCCCGAAAACCGCGCTAAAAACCGCCGCGTCGAGATCAGTATCGTGGAGGAGCAGGAATAGCATGGCCGGCCAGGGGTCAACTCAGGTCATTGATCCTGCATCCCTGCGCATCGGCAGTTTGCGGCAGCGCGTTTTTGCGTTGCTGGAAGGCGGTAAAAAACCCGGTCTGGCGAGTCGGCTGATCAGCGGCTTTGTGGTCTGTCTGATCATTCTCAATGTTGTGGCGGTCATACTCGAATCGAATACCTACCTTTTTGGCCGGTTTGCGCACCATTTCCGGACTTTCGAGTTGTTCTCGGTGACGGTATTCACGCTCGAGTATCTGGCGCGATTGTGGGTTGCCCCGGAGTACCGCTGGTTCCACAACCTGCCGGGCTGGAAGGCGCGCCTGCGTTATGCCACCAAGCCGATGGCTTTGATTGACCTGCTGGCTGTCGCGCCGTTTTTCCTGTCGTTGCTGTTTACCATTGACCTGCGTTACCTGCGGCTGTTCCGGCTGCTGCGATTGCTCAAGCTGTCGCACTATTTTGACGGGCTGAACATGTTTCTTACCGTGCTGGGGCGGGAAATCGGTGCCATTGCGGGTGCGACTCTGACGCTGTTGGTGTTAATCATTATTTCGGCCTGCCTGATGTTCTCAATCGAACATACGGTGCAACCGGGCCAGTTTGACAGCGTGGCGCAGGCGATCTGGTGGTCGGTGGTAACGCTGACTACGGTCGGCTATGGCGATATCACCCCGGTGACTTTCCTTGGCAAGATCGTGGCCATGGTTATCATGCTGCTGGGTGTCTGCACTATGGCATTACCGGCCGGCATACTGGCTGCCAAGTTCACCGAAGAACTGCAGTCGCGGCGCGAATACATGAATATGAAGGTCCATGACGCCTTTCGCGACGGCGTGCTGGATGCGGCCGAGCAG
>JAUIEY010000271.1 GCA_030429685.1 Gammaproteobacteria bacterium | reverse complement strand
CGTCGATGTGCTGTCCGGTGCCCGGGTGGTTGCTACCCTGCAGGAAGCGGTGGCCGACTGCGGCATGGTCTATGGCACCAGCGCCCGGCGCCGCAAGCTGCGCTGGCCCGAGCTGAATCCGCGCGAATGCGCGCAACAGAGCCTGGTCACGCTGGCGAGCAGCCCGGTGGCGATAGTCTTTGGTACCGAGCGATCCGGTCTGTCGAATGAGCAAATGGACCTGTGCAATGCGCTGATCTATATCCCGGCCAACCCGGAATACAGTTCGCTCAACCTGGCGTCGGCAGTGCAGTTGATTGCCTACGAACTGCATTTTGCGATGGCGGACTTCCAGCAACCGCAGGCAGCGGAATTCCCGCCCGCGACCGGCGCCGATATGGAATTGTTTTATGAGCATCTGCGCCGCGTGATGGTGAGCAGCGGCTTTATGGATCCGGACAACCCCCGACAGCTGGAACGCAAATTGCGCCGCCTGTTCAATCGGGCGCACCCGGACGTTAATGAGTTAGGCATTTTGCGGGGCGTGCTGGCAGCCGCTGAGCGGCATATCAACGAAGGTCATGGCTGAGCCAACCTATCTCGACTATGCGGCAACCACGCCGGTGGATCCGCGTGTGCGTGACCGCATGCTCGCGGCGCTCGGGCGCGACAGCGGTTTCGGCAACCCGGCTGCGGTGACGCATGCATTCGGCAGGGCAGCGGCGCGGCAAGTTGAGCAGGCTGCGGCCGAAGTAGCCGCGCTGGTGCATGCCGATCCGGCATACGTGGTGTGGACATCCGGCGCAACCGAGTCAGATAACCTGGCTGTCATCGGTGGCGCACTGTTTCGCCGGCAGCGGGGCCGTCACGTGGTGACGGTCAGTACCGAGCACAAGGCTGTGCTGGGTGCATGCGCAGAACTGGAGCGCCGTGGTTTTGCCGTCACTTACCTGCAGCCGGATCGTGACGGCATAGTCGCGCCGCAGGCCGTGGCCGCGGCATTGCAGCCCGATACCGTGCTGGTGTCAGTGATGCATGCAAACAATGAGACCGGCGTAATCCAGGATATTGCTGCTATCGGCGCAATCTGCCGCCAGGCAGATGTGCTGTTCCATGTTGATGCCGTGCAGAGCGCTGGCAAACTGCCACTGGACATTGCTGCGCAATGCATTGATCTGCTTACCGTGAATGCTCACAAGGCCTGCGGTCCCAAGGGTATTGGTGCCCTGATCATGAACCCGGTGACCGTGCGGCGGGTTGAACCGCTGCTTTGGGGCGGCGGTCAGCAACGCGGGATACGGGCTGGAACCCTGCCTGTGCACCAGATAGCCGGCATGGGTGAGACTTTTCGCCTGCTGGCGCAGGAAATGGCCACCGAAGTCCCGCGCATCCGCCAATTGCGTGACACCTTGTGGGACGGCATCCGCGATCTGCCGGGCGTGGTGCTGAACGGTCACCCCGAGCGCCGCATTGGTTCAATCCTGACCGTCAGTGTGGCCGGCGTGGAGGGCGAAAGCCTGCGCTATGCGGTCAATGACCTTGCTGTCACCAGCGGCTCAGCCTGCAATTCCGCCAGCGGTGAGCCCTCTTATGTGCTGCGCGCGCTGGGCCGCAGTGATGCCATGGCCGAAGCCTCGCTGCGCCTCAGTCTGGGCCGCTTCAGCAGTGCGGCGGACGTTGCCCGGGCGATTGCATCGCTGCGCGCCGGGATACAGCGGCTGCAGGCGCTGTCGCCGGAGGCACCGGCAGCATGACCGGCCCGCGTTACAATACCGCGGTCACCGAGCGTTTCAGCCGGCCGGCGCTCCCGCTGCCGACCGTGCCGGCCGGCAGCCGGCTTATCAGCGGCACGGCCGGCAGCGAGCGTGACGGCGCCAGGGTGCGCTTTTTCGCGCTGGTGCAGCAGGACAGGCTCTGTGAAGTGGGTTTCCGGGCCTGGGCCTGTCCACATATAATCGCCGCCTGCAGCTTGGTGGCGGAGCGCCTGCAGGGGCGGCCGCCGGCCGATTTGTGTCAGGCGGAGCTGACCGGCGGGCTGGAAGAACTGGAAATTCCTGTCGAAAAGATGGGTAAAATACTGATTTTGCAGGATGCACTGCGAGCCTGCCGGGAAGATTTGCATGCCCGGCCGAGCGGACGGGCATCTGCCTGAGAATAACCTAGAGTACGGATGCCATGGCCATCACACTGACACCGAATGCGGCCGACAGGGTACGCAGTTATTTACAGAAGCGCGGCGGCGGGCTGGGCCTGCGTCTGGGTATCAAACAGACCGGGTGTTCCGGGTTCGCCTATGTGATTGATTACGCTGACGAGGTGCAGGACGACG
>JAUIEY010000037.1 GCA_030429685.1 Gammaproteobacteria bacterium | reverse complement strand
GAATTGTGGCTTCGTCGGCTGTGAGATCGCGGTAGGTACTTATCGGTCCCTTGCTCAGGTCTTCGTCATGAGCGTGGTCACCCGCCGCCAGCGCAAGGCCGGGCAGTATTAGCGTTGCGAGCATAGTTGTAATTGACTTGCGTAGCATTCGTTTTCTCCTCACAATTCCTCGCAGTTATGCGTATTCAGGAAGCAGCCCGGCAGTCCGGCGTATCGGTTACCACGATACGCTATTACGAGCAGATAGGCCTGCTCAATGCCGTTAACCGGACGGCGGCGGGATACCGCATTTTTGACGCGCACGATATCCGTTTGCTGGCCTTCCTGCGTAAAGCTCGTGATCTGGGGTTTTCGCTGGACGACTGCCGCGAGTTACTGCAGCTGGTGACAGCAAGTAATCGCCACAGTTCCGCACTAACCCGCCGTACGCGTCGGCTGGCCGGCAAGCGTCTGGCCGAAATAGATGCACAGATCGAAGCACTTCGTCGAACGCGCAGTCTTGTAAAGTTGCATATCGACATGCTTGGTGACACGGAACACGAGTGTCCGGTCAGCGACGGTATTTAACCGCCGTAGGCCGCTATTCCAGCCAGCGAACGGAACGGGGCAGTGAAACCGGAATCCACGGTCTGTTCAACCGAACCGGTTGTCAGGTTGACCCGTGCTGCCAGACCGTTCCAGATGTTGGCAGCCAATGCATAGTTGCTGTCCGCATCGGGGCAGCACTGAGCCCAGCCGTATCCCGGCAGGTCGAATGTCTGGATCACTGTATTGTTTTCATCGTATACGCGCAGACCATCAGATGCCGTGCAAAGCAGGCGGCCGTCGGGCATATATGTGGGCGCAATAAACCAGCGTTTGTCAGACTGATCGTAGGGATCTGCATCGGGATAAGCATCCAGATCTTCCATCTGTTTGTCATTTACGATGTCATATCGCATCAGGCGCCGCGAAGTTTCCGTCGTGTAAGTTATGAATTCTTTGGACGGGTGGATGGTCATATGCGTCACGCCCTTAAACCTGGTGAACTCCGGCGCATTTTCCACCTCGAATTCCTGCAGCAGATTCAGGTTTGCATCGTATTTGTATATATTGCCGTCGCCGAGCCTGCCGTCATCCAGTGTCTTGGCGGTCGTGCCTTTCCAGATCTCCCGGCCGATAAAATATTCGCCGAAATACTGATTGCCGTCATTGTCCCAGCAGGTGCTGCCGAAGCCGCGGCCGGGTTCCCAGTTGTCTAATTGCTCGCCGTCCGGCGACACTCTCACGACAACATGGCCCTGACTGTCAAATCCCCACAATGTGCCGTCGGGCGAGAAAGTGCAGCCAACGATCAGGTAGGTCGTGCCCTTGGTGTAGAGCGTTCCCTTGGGGATCCAGTTCCGGTCGAATTGAAGGATGCGACCTTCGCCTTTGTGATCGTCCTGCGGGTCGTTCAGATAGCTGCAGCCCAGAAATATATCGCCCCTGTCAAAGGGCTTCAGCGTTGACGTCTTAAGCATGTCGTAACCTCCGACTGCAAGCCTAAACCCTCTAGCTACCCTAAGGTCAATATATCGGTTACTGAATAGCACCGGGATTGACCTTCAGGTGGCTGGAGGCTTTATGCTGTGACTTTCACAACCATTCGAGCGAAGCAGATGAGTGGATCCGGACCCCACGCACACGGGCATCATGGGCATGAGCAGGTAGCCCATGACGCAGCGCAAGCAGGCGGCAGCCAGCAACCCTATATGACGGCAGACAAAATTTTCCTGCTGTTCGGCCTGATTACCTACGGCATCGGTCAGTCCATCCTGTTCATTGTGTTTCCGCCGCTGGTCAAAGAGATCGGTCTGTCGCTAACGCAATACGGATTTATCATGTCGGCATCCAGCCTGGTGCTGGCCTTGTCGGCAATGTACTGGGGCCGGCGCAGCGACCGGGTCGGCCGCAAGCCGACGCTGCTGCTGGGATTGTTCGGCTACGCGCTCGGTACCACGGGCGTGGCACTGGCGCTGGAGTGGGGCGTGCGCGGATCGCCTGAGCCGTGGGTGTTGTTCGCTGTGATTCTGCTGGCCCGGCTGGTTTACGGCGGCCTGGCGTCAGCCATTAATCCGGCAGCGTCGGGATATATCGCCGATACCACCAGTCGGGAGAATCGTGCCCGTGGTATGGCGCTGCTGGGCATGACCTCCGGTATAGGCACCATTGTCGGCCCGGTGCTGGGCGGTGCGCTGGCCTTTGTCAGCGTGATATTTCCGATGTACGTGGCCGTTGTGCTGGCCCTGCTGGCCATGGTGATGCTGGCGGTGTTGCTCAAGGAGCCGCAGCGCGAGCCGGCACCCGCAGGCCACAAAAACAAGATGCTGTCGCCACTGGATCCGCGTATCCGTGCATTCCTGTTTTTGTTTTTTTGTTTCTGGATGTTTTTTACCATGATCCAGGTGATCGTTGCTTTCCTGCTGGCCGATCAGATCGGTATCGAAGGCAACGACAAGGTGGCGCAGAGCACGGCGTCGGCCCTCATGGCCATGGCGCTGTGGGCGACCTTTTTTCAGCTCGTGGTGATTCAGAAGATGAATATCAAGCCCGGCACCATGCTGCGACTCGGCCTGCCGGCCTTCGCGCTGGCCATGGGCGCGCTGTTAATTGCGGAAAGCCTGTTCATGGTCTGGGTCAGTTTCAGCCTGTTCGGCATTGCGCTGGCCTTGTCCAATCCGGGCATCACGGGCGGTGCCAGCCTGATGGTGGAAACGCACGAACAGGGTGCCCTCGGCGGTCTGTTCTCGGCCGCACCTATCCTCGGTATGGCTGCCGGTCCGCTGCTGGGGTCAACGCTGTATCAGTACGTAGCCGTTACCGCACCGATGCAGGTCGGCCTGGTGGCCTTCGTATTGCTGAGCGTGTTTGCGTTCCGCCTGCAGGTTCCGGACAAATAGACTAGTTCTGGCCGGTAATGCGCTGCAGAAACTCGCGGAAACTTGTGCCGGGGCGTCCCATCATTTTCTGAAAGGTGTCGGTTTTGACGCCCGGCGTGGTGCCATCGGCAATCTGCGCAAACAGGATGGCAACCGCATCGGAGTGCCAGTCGCTGGACAGGAAGGGTCGAATCATTTCCTTGTAGGCGGCCGGGTCGCAGTCTTCGTATTCCACTTCACGGCCGAGTACTTCGCCCATGACGCGGGCGATATCGTGAAAGTTCATCACCTCATCCGGACCGGTGATGTCATAAGTCTTGCCGTAATGTTCCTCGGGCCCGGTGGTCAGCACCATGGCGATGAAGTCGCCGGTGTCAGCACAGTCGGTCAGCGCTACGGTGCCATTGCCCAGCGGCATGGAAAGTTTGCCGGTTTGCTGCACAATGGGCAGGGTGCCCGCCAGGTTCTGCATAAAGAACGCCGGCCGCACCAGCGTCCACTGCATGCCGGATGCCTTGAGCGCGTCTTCGACAGCCAGATGAGCGGCGGGTGTCAGTCCGGTGGTGCCGGGTACTGCTTCGGGAGACGACAGCTTCACCAGGTGCTCCACTCCGGATGCCCTGGCAGTTTCGATAAAAGACTTTTCGAGGCGTTCCTGGTCCTGACTGTTGGACAGAATCAATACTGCCCTGTCGCAGCCTTCCAGGGCGGCAGCGACGGAGTCCGGGTCATGCAGATCGCCCTCGGCCAGTTCCACGCCCTTGTCGGCCCACTCTGCGGCTTTGGCCTTGTCCCGCACCAGCGCACGAAACTTCACGCCGCGTTTAAGTAATGCATCGGCGGTAGCACTGCCGTTGTTCCCGGTTATGCCGGTAAGAAGAATCATGCCTGGGTTGCCTCTTATTCTGGTGCTGTTGTTGTGGCGGGATATTCTAACGCAAGCTCAGGTGTCATTTGTTCCAGTAATCCGATGCTGCGGGCTCGATTCAGCAGGTCCGACCAGTCAGGTATGGACCGTGAGGCAGTATATTTTTGCAGCAATGCGCTGAACACATCCGTCGCGGCGATTCTGTCAAACTCCGCCGCCAGATCGCGGGCGCGCCGTTCTTCACCTTCTGGCAGGCAGCAGCGATTATAGGCTCGCAGCACATCGTCCAGCGTTTGCGGCTGCTCCGCCGCCCGCAGCAGCAGATCGGCCTCGAGAAAATACAATGCTCCGCTCCAGTAGACTCGCATAAAAGCGCGCCGCTGCATCATGGCCGCACTGAGTTCCGCCAGTGTCAGATCAGCGTGAGCATTGTCATCAGCACCGCGTTGAAAGGCAGCGGCATAGCGGTCATAGGCAGCGTCTGCTGACAGCACGCCGGCGCGCACCTGCAGAATGTTCTGGTAGTAACTGGCGAGGCCCTCCGAAAACCATGCATCGGCGCGCCCCGGGTAGGGAATGAACAAGTGGCTGAACTCGTGATAGGCGGTCCAGTCGTTCACAAATTCCTGCAGCGGCCGCGCCGGGTTCACGTAGAACAGTATGCCCTCGGGGCGATTGCGCAGAATGCGGCCGAACGGGACCGGGCCTGACGAGCGGTAAGCCTTGAAAGCGATCCGGATGGTGTCCCGCGGCCATTGCCCGTGCAGCGTGGTGATGGCAGCACCCATGTGCTTTAGCCAGTCCCGCAGTTGCTGTTGCTCGGCCGCAGAAAACTCATCGCGCCAGTCGAGCAGAAAGGTGCCCTGTTCCACCGTGAAACTTTTCAGCTGAGCGGCCGCGGCCGTGCCGGGCAGCAGGCAGATGAGCAGGTACAGGCAAAGCAGGCGACGCATGGGCACAGACTGGCAGCAAACAAAAAGGCCGGCAAGCGCCGGCCTGGTTGCTATCCGCACGGTGCTGCGGATGGAGCAGATCAGTTCTTCGCCTTATCGACAATTTTGTTGGCGGCAATCCACGGCATCATCGCACGTAACTGCTCACCGACCTGCTCGATCGGATGCGCGGCATTCGCCTTGCGGGCGGCCGTCATCTCAGGATAGCCGCCGGCGCCTTCGGCAATAAAGCGTTTGGCATAGGAACCGTTCTGGATGTTGGCCAGCGCCTCGCGCATCGCGGCGCGCGACTCATCGTTGATGACTCTAGGGCCGGTGACATATTCGCCGTATTCAGCGTTGTTCGATATCGAGTAGTTCATGTTGGCGATGCCGCCTTCATACATCAGGTCCACGATCAGTTTGAGTTCATGCAAACACTCGAAGTAAGCCATCTCGGCAGGGTAGCCGGCTTCGGTGAGGGTTTCGAAACCGGCCTTGACCAGTTCCACGCAGCCACCACACAGCACTGCCTGCTCACCAAACAGGTCGGTTTCGCATTCGTCCTTGAAAGTGGTTTCAATAATGCCGGTCCGTCCGCCGCCAATTGCGGAGGCATAGGACTTGGCAGTTTCAAGCGCGGTGCCCGAGGCGTCCTGAGCGACCGCAATCAGGTCCGGGATGCCTCTGCCCAGCGTGTACTCGGAACGCACGGTATGGCCCGGAGCTTTGGGAGCGATCATGATGACATCCAGATCGGCGCGCGGTTCGATTTCCTTGTAAAGGATCGCAAAGCCATGTGCAAAAGCCAGCGTGGCTCCCTGTTTGATACTGGGTTCAATTTCGTTCTGGTAAAGCTGCTTCTGAAATTCGTCCGGCGTCAGAATCATGACCAGGTCGGCAGCGGCCACCGCGGCGGGTACATCGTCAACCCGCAGCCCGTGCGCTTCGGCTTTGGCGCGCGATGCTGAATCGGCGCGCAGGCCGACTACCACGTCCACGCCGGAGTCCTGCAGGTTGCAGGCATGTGCATGTCCCTGCGAGCCGTAACCGATGACGGCGACTTTTTTGCCTTTAATAATATTGAGATCGCAATCTTTATCGTAATAAACCTTCATGGTGCTTCTCCTGCCTGGTGTCAGACACCAGTTTTTTAATGCGATTAAAAGGATTCGCGTCGTACCCGCTTATAATTTGCTGGCGGCGCTTGAAATCGACCTGACAGCGCTCTCAGAGGTGTCAGAGGGGACCACTATAAGACCCCTTATTTGTTGCGTAAATCGAAATATATGCAATACAGTATCCCGTTTTATGCAATAATTCGGTTATGGAGTACCGCCAGCTGCAGCAATACGTCACCCTCGCCGAGACCCTGCATTTTGGCCGGGCTGCTGAGCAAAGCCACGTCAGCGCGTCGGCGCTGAGCCGCAGCATCAGGCAGCTGGAGGAGCAGGTCGGAGCCACCCTGTTTGACCGTGACAACCGCTCGGTGGCCCTGACGCGCCACGGCGAAACTTTCCTCGAGTACGCGCGTGACGCGCTGGCGCAGTGGGACGTGCTGCGGCATCGTTTGCAGGAGGAGGCCGGTGAGCTGCAGGGCGAGGTGCGCATGTATTGCTCGGTGACGGCGAGCTACAGCTTTTTGTTCGAGTTGCTGAGCCGTTTGCGTCTCGAGCACCCGCGAATTGAAATCAAGCTGCACACCGGAGATCCGGAGAATGCCATTCCCAATGTGCTGTCCGGCGAGGAGGACATCGCCATCGGTGCTCGCCCCGAGGTCATGCCGGCCGGGCTGGAATTTAAGCCCATTGCCAGATCGCCGCTGGTGTTTATTGCGGCCACTGCAAGCTTCCATGAACTGGGAGGGCGGCCTGATCCGGCGCAATGGGCCGCCACGCCAATGATTGTCTCGGAGCGCGGCCTGGCGCGCAGCCGGGTGGATCGCTGGTTTGCCGCTCTGGGCATACAGCCGAACATTTACGCCCAGGTTGCGGGTAACGAGGCGATTGTCAGTATGGTCAGCCTGGGTTTCGGTGTCGGCGTGGTGCCGCGGATTGTGCTGGATAACAGTCCGCTGGCCGAGCGGGTAAAGGTGCTGAATATCAGTCCGGCGCTGGAGCCCTATGAGGTGGGCCTGTTTACGCAAGCGAAGAAACTGCGTAGCCCGTTAATAGCCGCATTCTGGGCGCAGCTGCAGTGACCGTCACTTGTTGAAAATTCGTCAGCCGGACTATCGGTAATTGCTGATGCGGTCAGCCGTGCGCCAAGCTTAGATTGATAGTCTGGCCATAGCACCGGATGCTACATATGCCTGCCTTTATCAGAAATCTGTTCAGTTATTCGTTTCGCGTGTTTTTTGTGGCAGGAACTCTGTATGGCTTTCTGGTCATGTTGCTGTGGTCACTCGGTCTGCTGGGGCTGGGGCCGATTGCCAATCATCCGGATTCTTACCAGTGGCATGCGCATGAAATGGTGTTCGGTTTTGTTTACGCCATTGTTGCCGGCTTCGCGCTGACGGCGGTGGCTACCTGGACCGGCCGGCCGCCGGTGCAGGGCAGTGCGCTGGCGCTGCTGTTGCTCGCATGGCTGGTCGGCCGCGTGGCAACCATGTTTACCGGTGTCTGGCCACTGCTCTGGGTCGCTGTACTGGATCTGTTGTTTCCCGCACTACTGGTGTACCTGTTTGGTCGCGAGGTGCTCGCTGCCGGCAACCGGCGCAATCTGCCGCTCGTGGGTATTGTGATGTTGCTGGGCATAATGAACCTGCTGTTTTATTTCGGTAGCGGGCTGACGCCGGGCATGTCGCAGCTGGCCATACTGCTGGGCGTGCATGTGCTTCTGCTGTTGATCGCCGTGGTGGCGGGACGGATTATCCCCAGCTTCACGGCCAACTGGCTGCGCGCGCAGGGCTGCAGGGACAGCGATTTGCCGAAAAACAAACTTGCCGTGGACCTGACAGCGCTGGTGCTGACCGTGGCAACGGGACTGGCAGTGACCTTTGCGCCGGTGCACCCGCTCAGCGGCATGCTGGCCTTTGCGGCAGCCGCCGCTCACGCATTGCGCCTGAGCGGCTGGGCAGGTCTGCGCACTGGCAAAGAACCACTGTTGCTGGTCATGCACCTGGCCTATGCGTGGTTTCCGGTCGGTTACGTGCTGGTCGGCATTGCAGTGTTCGGCAACTACCTGGCGCCCACCGCGTTGCATGCGCTGACCATCGGGGTGATCACCGGCATGGTGCTGGCGATGACCACGCGCGTGCCATTGGGCCATACCGGCCGGCCGTTGCGGGCAGCGCGTATCACAGTGGTGGTTTACGTGCTGTGGATGGTAACGGTTTGCGTCCGACTCAGCGGCCCGTTTTTCGGTATCGGCTATGTATACACGGTGGAGACCGCCGCCACGCTCTGGCTGATCTTTTTTATTCTGTATGCGTGGGTGTACTGGCCGATGTTGTCCGGCCCGCGCGCGGATGCTCACGCCTGATTGTTACGGACGGAGTTTTTTCGCGATCCAGTAGTCCAGGCTGACAAATCTGCCGCCGCCGATGAACAACAATGGCAGCAGCATGATGAAGTATGTGGCAGCCCATTCGATACCGTTATTGGAAATCACGAAGTTGCCGTTCTCGGTCAGCCACGCGTAGTTGCCGTGTTCTTTTAGCAGGCTCTTGGCGCGACTGAGGCGTTCCATGGTGCCGGCGATATCAGCCGGCGCCCACGGGCTAAGCGGGTCGGCGACGGCCTGCCAGCCATTCTTCCAGTGGCTTGTCAGCGCCGCAACGGCCATGGTGACCAGCAGCGGAATGCTGACCCAGCGCACCGCCAGCCCGATCAGCAGGCAGGCGGCACCGATGACCTCGGCGCCGGTGGCCAGTCCGGCCAGCAGGGTGGGAAAGGGCAAACCCAGGCCCCAGTCCGGGTTGCCGAACCACGCCACGGTATTCTCAAAACCATTTAGTTTGTTAGTGCCGGCCACCCAGAACACCGGTGCCAGGTACAGACGCAGCGCCAGCGGCGCCAGCCAGTCCACTGCGCGCGTTGCGTCCAGCAGATCCTGCAGTTTGTTCAGCAATCCCATGGTCCCTTCCCCCCGCTGACGAAAATCGGGCTAGTTGCTGACAGCGCTGCCTGCAATCACACCGCTGTCACGCCATTGCCGCAGAATTTTCTCGCCGCCGGCGAGCACTGTCGCCAGGTCGTCATGCCCCAGTTCCGCGGCAATTTGTTCCAGTGCCCCGCGACCGGTCAGCTGCGGGTCATGCTGCAACAGCTCATAGAGGCGGGCGCTGACGATGTTCAGCCTGATGAACCTGACCTTGTCGCTGGCATCGCGCAGCACCAGGTAATGCAGCGGCTGGTCGGCCGGTCCGTCGGGAATATTGTCCGGGCCGATCTCATTCACCGCATAGTGATAAGCCAGCAACCAGGCCGGCTGGGTCAGCATCGGGGAGTTGGCGAGCAGATCACCGTCCGGGTCTATGGCGTAAGCGGCAGGCTCCGGATCGGGCGCCAGCGCCAGGCCGCCCTCGACCCACTCGTAGTGAGCCAGTTCATGCAGGAACGGCGGATCATCATCAGCATCCGGATGCAACGGGCGCTCTTCGGCCAGGTAGTTGAGAAACTCGCGCGGCATGTCCGGAAACAACGGTGAATGGCTGACATGGTCGCGGTAATAGTCTCTGATCAGAGCCGCCCAGCCGGCGTCGCCGAGAATTTTCTGACAAAGCGGAAAATTGCCGCCGAGAAATTTACGTACGTTATTAAAAAACAGTTCGCTGTAGATGGTCATGCGCCGGCTTTCAATGTCTGCCGGTGCCGGGTTCAACTCTGGGTCACGCAGGTGCGCGGCAAATGCGTATTGCCGTTCATGCAGGGCCTGCAAATTGTCTTTGATATCAGCCATTGGCTGAGCGTGTCGCTTTGTTTAGGTATGGTGCCTGCAGAGATTTAATGCGCTCGACTTCTGCCACCAGTTCAGTGAGTGGCGGAATATTGAAATCGCGTTCCAGCAGCGTTGGCACCGGGCCGCAATGGGCGTAGGCCTGGTCCAGTAGTTGCCAGACCGGATCGCAAACCGGCGAGCCATGCGTATCAATGCGCAGGTCTTCTGCCTCGACGTAGTGGCCGGCCATATGGAAGTAAGCAACCCGCTCGGCCGGCAGGTCGCGCAAAAAGTCTTCGGCCTGATAGCCGTGATTGATGCTGTTGACGTAGATGTTGTTGACGTCGAGCAGCAGTTCGCAGTCCGCTGTGTCCAGCACTGCATTCAGGAATTCAATCTCCGGCATCTCCTGGGAAGGTGCCGCATAGTAGGAGACATTCTCGATCACCAGCGGCCGGCCGACGACATCCTGAATGCGTTTGATGCGGTCCGCCACATAGGTGACAGCGGCACGCGTAAAAGGTATAGGCATCAGGTCATAGAGGTGACCGTCATCGCTGCAGTAACTCAGGTGCTCGGAATACAGCACCACATTGTGCTCGTCAAAAAAGCGTTTCAGCTGTTTGAGAAAAACTTCGTCCAGCGGCGCCGGGCTGCCCAATGACAGCGACAGGCCATGACAAACCAGCGGCCACGTCTGCAGAGCCTCGCGAAAGCGTTTGCCGTAACTGCCGCCGACCCCGATCCAGTTTTCCGGAGCTACCTCGACAAAGTCGATGCAGGCCGGTTTTTGCTCGAGCAACTCATCAAGCAGAGGCCGACGTAAGCCGAGCCCCGCGCCACGCAGCGTTTGCTGCGCGGCCACGGGGCCCGGAGATTTAGCGTTTTGCGTCATAGACGCTGAAGGTTCAACTTAGGCGCTACCGCATTTGCCCTCGCCGCATTTGCCTTCACCTTCTTTATCTTCGCCGCAGCTGCCTTCACCGTCCTTGTCTTCGCCGCATTTGCCTTCGCCGCAGCTGCCTTCGCCGTCACCGGCGATCAGATAGCCACTGTTCAGCTCTTCCATGGCGAACAGATCAGCGTCTGTTGCTTCGGCATTGGCGATTCCGGTTGCGCCCAGGCTGGCCACAACTGCGGTGCCAAGGACGATGCTCAGAGGTTTACGAACTTGCTTCGACATGTTTGCGTCTCCATCGACTGCTTAAAAATAAGTACATCCACATATTGCATTTTTTACCTGCAAGGTGGAACTGCTTTTTGTGACCCGAGGGGATCGGCAAAAGTTTCACGTTTTTCCGCAAAACCTTTTTATTCAGCTATTTAAGCGCCTTCCTTAAGGTCTTCTGGCCGCAACTTGTATCTGTTCAATATAAGAATACTGCTGGCATGCAGCAGGGCCGGTGCGACCACGTAGGCAATGGCTATCCACTGCACCACGCTGTCTGATTGTTCGGGCAAACTGCCGTCACTGGATTCAACAAAGCCCACCAGCGCAAGGAACGCCAGCAGCAGGGCCGAGCCCAGCGCATTGCCGATTTTGTCCACCGCCGAATAGACCGACGACAAAACTCCCTCGCGGCTGATGCCGGAGCGCATGCGATCGTAGGTGACAGTGTCCGTGAGCACGGAAAACGACATCAGAATAAAGCCGCCGTTAAAAACGCCTATGCCGGCCGCGATCAACCAGACAATCTACAATGAATCTTTGTCCGCCAGAAAGTAAGCCTGAATCATTACCGCATAAATAATGAGGCACCACTTGTAGACGGCCATTTTGCCGAACCGCTTGGCTGCCCAGACCAGGCCCGGCATGGAGGCAATTGAAGCGCCGGAAATAATAAACATCCAGATGGGGAACACATCGTAAGCGCCGAGGCCGAGGTCCAGGGCGTAGGCGAAAAACAGCAGGCCGCCGGCATAGCCGATACCGGCGCTGATGTATTGCACGATATTGGCGGTAATCAGCACGACAAAAGGTTTGTTCTCCCAGGCCACGCGAAACTGCTCTCGCAGCGGCAGGGTTTTTTCCGACTGCGCCTTGCCCGGTGCATTGGCCGTACCGAAAAACAGCCATACCGTCGAGGCGGCGATGACACCGCCCACGATGAGCGCCATCAGTTCATAACCGCTGCGTGCGGTGCCGCCTTCCGCCGCACTGATTACACCGACTATTTTAGGCGCCAGCGCGCCACCGATGATCAGGCCGATGGCGAGACATGCATTGCGAAAGGACAGAATCGTGGTGCGTTCGTTCGGGTTGTCCGACATTTCTGACGCCATGGTCAGGTAGGGCACCGAGAACAGCGAGTAGCCGGTGTTCATGATCAGGTAGACCACGGTGATATAGAGGAACAGCGTAAACTGGTCGTCCGATGACGGCGCAAAAAACAGGGCGGTAAAACTCAGTGCCGCCAGCAGGCCGCCGACCAGAATAAACGGCCGCCGCCGTCCCCAGCGCGTATTACTTTTGTCTGAAACAATGCCGGCGATGGGGTCGGCAACCACCACCCATATTTTGGCGATCAGAATAGCCAGCGCCGCAAGACCGGTGTCGAGCCCCAGTACCGTGGCCAGGTACATCGGCAGCAGCAGGGTAGGCGTGTCGCGCAGTATTTGCCCGCCGATCTGGCCAACGCCATAGCCGATGTAGGTGGATACCGGTAATAAGTCGGCAGACCGGTTGCGCAGCAAGCTTGCGAAAATTTTATTGTCTGACAATGAGGTAGGCCCCGCCGCGACCCTTTTGTCGGGCCCGATGCCAGACCTTAGCAGAATAGCTGCGGTCTACAAACAGCGCGGAGGTGTTGTATTCAGACCAGTTTTAAAGGCTTGGTCTGCACGGTGGCGCCGCCGTCAAAGTTAAGCAACCAATCGGCAAAGGCGTCGACGGATAATGGTTCGCTCCAGTAGAACCCCTGCGCCCGGTCGACTGCATGCGCCTGCAGCCAGCGCAATGCCTGTCCATCGGATACGCCTTCGGCAACCGTTTTCAGGTTTAGTTTGCGCGCCAGATCAATGCAGGCCGATACGATGGCGACATCGGCATCGTCACCTGGCAGGCTGGCAATGAATGCCCGGTCAATTTTGAGTTCCTGGGCCGGCAGGTTTTTAAGCTGCGCCAGCGAGGAATAGCCGGTGCCAAAATCATCAATGGAGACCGTGATGCCCAGATCGTGAATACGCACCAGCGTTGATGTTGCCTTGGCAAAATCTTCGATCATGGCTTCCTCGGCGACTTCGACTATCAACCGGGACGGATCCAGACCGTTGTGTTTGACCGTGTCCATTATGAACCAGGGCAGTTCATCGTCCATCAGGTCGTTGGCCGACAGATTGATTGCAAGGCTCAGGTCCTTGCCCTGCGCCGCCCAGGACGCCAGTTGTTTGCCGGCTTCGGCAATCATCCAGCGTGTAATGATCAGCATGTCACCGGCGCGTTCAACAACCGGGATGAACGCGGCCGGTTGCAGCAAGCCGTAGCGGGAATGTTGCCACCTGACCAGCGCTTCCGCGCCGCAGACCGTCTCGGAACTCAGATCAATCTTGGGTTGCAGATACATTTTCAGTTCGTTGTCGGCAGCTGCGGATTTAAGATCCTGCAGCAGGTTCAGGTTGCGGACTCGCTGCTCCTGGTCGCCCTCACGGTAAAAGCGATCAGGTCGACCTTCCTGGACAGCTTCGTTTACGGCAATGGTCGCGCGCAGCAGAAGGTTTCGTGCGTTGTTGGCATGTCTGGGGAACACCGCCATGCCTATAACCGGTTCGATATTGACGTTGATTGACGGCAGCCGTAGTGACGTGCCCAGTTGATTGCGCAGATCTTCGGCA
>JAUIEY010000270.1 GCA_030429685.1 Gammaproteobacteria bacterium | reverse complement strand
TATCCGTCTGGTTACGCTTTTAACGTCGGACATTTCTACGGCGTGGGCACCTATTTCAGTATCGGCTGGCAGTATCGCGGCCTGAGCCTGAGCTTTGCCAGCCATGCTGGCCATCCTTACTGGGGTATCAGCTATTCGCCGCGGCACTATTACTTTAAGCCGCGGGTGCGACCGCGCCTGCAGGCCCGTCACCGGCACCATTACAAGCCCGCTTACTACAAGCCGGTGCGGCACAAATTTCGCGCTAACCAGCCCCGCGTGGTGCATCGTAAAGCCGCCCATCGGGTCGCCTACAAGCAGCCGCTGCGCTATAACAAGCCGGCAAGGCACCAGGCCAAACGGGTTGCGCAACGTCGCGATCAGCGCCCTGAATGGAAGCCACGCCAGCAGCGTAAACCGGCGGCCGCACGCCGCGATCAGCGCCCTGAATGGCAGCCGCGCCAGCAGCGCAAAGCCGCGGCCGCAGCACGCCAGGATCAGCGTCCGAAATGGCGGCAGCAACAGCAACGTAAGCCGATCGCCAAGCGTCAGGAGCGACCCCAGCAAAAGCGACCCCAGCAAAAAAGGGCATTCAAGAACGAGCAGCGTCCGGCCCGCAAAGCAGCCGCCAACAACCGCATGACGCGCGCCGAACGCAACAGCCCGCAACAGGCGCGGCCTGCCGGCCGGGTGGAAAAACGCATTGATCGAGCCAACCGGCAGGCACAGCGCCGTATGAACAAGCGGCAGGTGGGCGGCAACCGCGTCAGAGGGCAGCGCTGATCAGCTGCCCGGCCTGATGTCGGTAATACCCCAGTCGGCAAGTTTTTTCTCGAACGTCCAGCGCGGGTTGATGCGGTCCAGATCGGCAAGGTCGTCGTTTGACGCAAAATCGTAGCCGTTACCCGTGGAGTTGTACCACTGCGAATAGCGCAACGGATACACGACTTCCTCGGTAAACAGCGTGATCATTTTCATCACCCATTGCGGGAAACGCTGATATTTGAACTTCGTACCGTGCTTGTTGGTGCGTTCACAGGTCGCCACGGCCTCGTTGCCGGTCATAGCGGCTGACGCAATGGAAAAATCTTCGTTGCTGAACACTTCCGGGTATTCGAACACGGTCACGCACCATTTACCCACGTCACGCACGTCCACCCAGTTAACCATAAAGTCAGGATCATTGATGCCGGGCACGCAGTTTTCCTTGATTACGTTGCGAGACATTGCGGTGCTGCCACGCTGATCCAGCTCATTCGCATAGTCAACCCGGTGCATGCCGTAGTAGTAAGCCGGGCGGTGTATGCAGGTAACATTGATGCCCTGGCCGCGTAGAAAATTCGATGTGCGCAGCCGCTGATCAATCCACCAGGGGATAGTCGGCGCGGTGTCGGCAATAGCCGTGACCTTGTCAGTCGGGAATACCAGGGTGATCACGTGTTTAATGCCAGGGTTAGCTTTGAGCGCCGCCAGTGCGGCCTGCACCTGCTGCATGAACACGGCCCGGCCTTCCGTCGGGCGATTGCCATGGTTGGTGATTTTGCCGGCCCTGGCGCTGTTGGCTGTCATATACAACACCAACCCGTCGCAGTCACTAAAGGCTTCCGTAAGTCGCTCAGCGGAATACATGTCAACGCCGGAATGCAGCGTCAATAGTCCCGGTTGTTCTGCTTCGGTCTGCTGGTACAGCCGCTCCAGCTTGGCGGCCGCATGAGTGCCGGGGGTGCGATACATGGCCTTGACGCGGTACTTGCCGGACTTAACCAGTTCCTCGACTACCGCATAACACTCCCAGCCGGTGGCAACGGTGACGCCGATCAGCGGCAAGTCGTGAATGCTTTGATCCGCGGCCGGCTGCTGTTCGCGTTGCGCTTTGATTTCGAGCACGGCTTCGACCAGCCGCCTGTTTCTGGCCTTGATGGCCTGCTGCGCCATTTGCACAGCCGTATCTCTGTCCATCTCCCCCTCCTCAGGAATGACTTTGAGGGGAATTCTAACTGCACGCCCATGCCAGCGGACGGCCTGTTACGCACTGTTACAAAGGCTCAGATATCCCGCGAGTCGTAGGCCCAGTGCAGCAGTGCCTGACGCTGCCGCGGGCGACAGTTGAGATCATGACACTCACAGTTTTTCTTCACCTGGGCGATGTGGCGGCGCATGTTGCGCCAGCGCTGGATTTGCCGCTCGTCATCTGGACAGCGCCGCCCCATGTAATAGCGGCAATACCACTGAAACCAGCCGCGCGGGTCGTCCTTGTACAGCCAGCCTTTGGCCTTCCAGTATGACAACGGCTTGGATGCGTTAACACCAAAATAATTCAGCTCCGGATCATGGCAGACAGAATTCAACTGCGCT
>JAUIEY010000036.1 GCA_030429685.1 Gammaproteobacteria bacterium | reverse complement strand
GGCCGCCGATCTGGAAATCTGCCTGCCGGTGCTGGAGCGCATGGGTCCGGCCATTGCGGAGCAGCGCTGCCGTTATTTGCTGGGCGTGAACTGTCGTGATCTGCGTACGCTGCAGGTGGATTTCAATCACTTCAGCCGCATGGCCGGGCAGTTGCCGGCCGGCATTCCCAGCGTGGCCGAAAGCGGCCTGACCGACCCCGCCCAGGCGGCAGTGCTGGCTGAGCAGGGGTATTCAATGGCGCTCGTGGGCACCACTCTGATGCGCAGCAATGACCCGGCCGCCACGGTGGCGGCCATTCGCGCGCAGGGAGCAGCAGCATGTTCGTAAAAATCTGCGGCCTCAAGACCGAGCGGGCTGTGCAGGCCGCTGTTGCTGCCGGTGCCAATGCCATCGGCTTTGTATTTGCCGAGTCACCGCGCCGTGTAACGCCGGAACTTGCGCGGCAGCTCTGCAAAGGTGTGCCAACAAGCGTGGCGCGGGTTGCCGTGATGCTGCGGCCATCGGCAACTGAATGGAATACTGTGCGCGATGTTTTCCGCCCTGACTGGTTACAGACCGAGGCAGAGGATTTCGCGCGTCTGGAGGTGCCGGAGCAGATTGGCTGTTTGCCCGTCTATCGCGACAAGCAAGCCACGGATTTTGCGCAGGCAGATATCCACTGGCCAGAGCACATATTGTTTGAAGGCGCTCGCAGCGGGGTAGGGTTGCAGCCAAACTGGGATCATGCCGCTCAGGTTGCCCGCAAAACCTGCCTGCTGCTGGCCGGCGGTCTGGATCCCGACAATGTCCGTGAAGCCATTATCCGGGTGCGTCCCTGGGGTGTGGATGTCAGCAGCGGCGTGGAATCGAGCCCGGGAGTCAAAGATCCGGATAAAATAGCCGCCTTTTTGCAGGCGGCCAGAGAAGCAGAGGGAGCCCATGCAGGCTGAAATTTCACCACAACAGGGTCAGGAACTACTGGCGCTGCTTATTGATAACAAACTGCCGGACGAGCGCGGTCGCTACGGACCTTTCGGTGGCTGCTATGCGCCGGAGACACTGGTACCGGCATTGCGGCGCCTCGCCGAGGCCGTCGACAAGTATCTGCACGACGATGACTTCATGGCGCGTCTGCAGCAGCAGCTGCATACCTGGGTGGGGCGGCCGACGCCGCTGACACCGGCGCTGGGCCTGGGGAAACGCTGGGGTGCCGAGGTGTACCTGAAACGCGAGGACCTTGCGCATACCGGCGCGCACAAAATCAATAACGCACTGGGACAGGCATTGCTGGCCCGGGAGATGGGCGCCAAACGTGTGATAGCCGAGACCGGAGCGGGTCAGCATGGCGTGGCCTCGGCTGCTGCCTGTGCCCGGGTCGGTATTCCATGCACTGTTTACATGGGTGCGGTCGACATTCAGCGACAGGCCCCCAACGTGGATCGCATGTATCAGCTGGGCGCTGAAGTGGTCGCGGTGGAAAGCGGTGACAAAACTCTCCGGGCTGCCATTGATGAAGCTTTCCGTAACTGGGTGGCCGACCCGCATGGCAGCTACTACCTGCTCGGTTCAGCTGTCGGGCCGCATCCCTACCCCTACCTGGTACAGCGTCTGCAAGCGGTGATCGGTACTGAGGCACGCGAGCAGATGCTGGCGCAGACCGGCGCACTGGCAGACGTTGCGGTGGCGTGTGTTGGTGGTGGTTCCAATGCCATAGGGTTATTTCATCCGTTACTTGCAGACGCAGAGACAGAATTGCTTGGCATTGAGGCCGGCGGTCACGGGCCGGCACTGGGTGATAATTCAGCAACCCTGGCCACGGGTAAACCGGGCGTGCTGCACGGCAGTTATTCTGTGTTGCTGTATGACGATGATGGCCAGATACAGGAGACGCATTCGGTTTCCGCAGGTCTGGATTACCCGGGTGTCGGTCCGGAACACTCATTATTGAAAAGCATCGGTCGCGTGAACTATCAGTCTGCTACCGATGCGGAAGCTTTGGATGCGCTGCAGGAATGTTGTGCCGCAGAGGGGATATTGCCGGCGCTGGAATCCGCGCATGCACTGGCCGGTGCCCGCAGGTGGGCCAAAGCCAATCCCGGCAAACGCATTCTGATTGGTCTGTCCGGTCGTGGTGATAAGGATATGCCGACCTTGTCACAGCATATTCCCGCGCGCATCGGTGCAGCGGCCGGAGGTGGTGCATGAATGACGCGCAACAACTGCCTCGAGACAGAATCTCGGCGGCGCTGAATGCTGCGCCGGCTGCCGGCAGGCCGGCGCTGGTACCGTTTATTACCGCAGGTTATCCGGACAAGGATGCATTTATCAGCACCCTGCAGCAGATTGCTACGGCCGGTGACGTAATCGAAGTCGGTGTGCCGTTCTCCGATCCCATGGCTGACGGCGTAACGATCCAGCGTTCCAGCCATGCCGCCATTGCAGCCGGCGTAAGCCTGCGCTGGATACTCAGGGAGCTAACGGCGGCGGGCGGCGTGGACGCGCCCATTGTGCTGATGAGCTACCTGAACCCGCTGCTGACCTACGGGTTCGAGCGTCTTGCTGCGGACTGCGTGGCTGCGGGAGTCTGTGGTTTTATCGTGCCGGACCTGCCCTGGGAGGAAAGCGAGGAATTTCGCGCCGCGCTGGACCAGCAGGGTCTCGCACTGGTGCAGCTGGTAACCCCGGCCACACCCGATGATCGCCTCGAGCTGTTATGCAAGGGCAGCCAGGGGTTTGTCTATGCAGTCACCATTACCGGCATCACCGGTGGTGATGTCGAACTTCCCGCGGCGGTGACGGGTTATCTGGACAAAGTGAAAAGCCATACCGAGCTGCCGGTTTGCGCCGGTTTTGGTGTGCGGCATCCCGAGCAGGTGCGGCGTATCGGCCGGCATGCCACCGGCGTTATTGTCGGCTCTGCCCTGGTGGAGCGGCTGGAAGCCGGCGCAGATCCTGCAGGTTTCCTGCACGAGCTGACGGCAGGCTGAGATCATAACGGCCAACAAAAAACCCGGCAGATGCCGGGTTTTTTGTGTGCGTAAATAAATTACTGTCAGCTGCGCAGACGGCGGAAGCCGAACAGACCGGCAAGCGCTGAACCGAACAGCCATACTGCAGCCGGGACCGGCACGACAGTCGCCATAAAGGCTGCCGTCTGACCGCCGGATGTGATGCCGACACCAACGATGGTTCCGGAATCATTAATGTCATTGGCAACCGTCAGTCGCTGCCAGCCGGAAAAGTCGATAATCATATCGCTCAGTTTCAGTGCAGTGACGCCGGTGTCGTAGCTGACCATGGCATGCAGGTCGCCACTGGCGTCCTGAGCATAGCCAACCAGTTCATCGTTACTGTTAATTGCCCAGGCGCGGCTGCTGGTGCCGCCAAAGGTTCCAATGAAGTGCATGAAATTGTCGCTGGCATCCCAGACCATGCCGACTTCGGCACCGCCCGGCGCAAAACCATTGCCCACCACGATGCCGCTGTTGCCGACATCCTGTGCCGTGCTGTAGTTGCTGCCACCGCCGTTCGGCACTGAAGTCAGGTTATTGGCGGCATCCCAGTTGACCATGTGCTTCTCGGAGGTCTGGAACTCGCCCAGCGAAGCCCGGCCGGCAATTTTGCCGGAGTCGTTGATGCCATGTCCGCGGCTGTAGCCATTCGGTACCACTGCGCCCAGACTTGTCATGCTGCCGCTTTCCCAGCGGAATCCCTGTGCCGCCTGAATCGGCGCATGTCCCGCGGGAATGTTCGGCTGTTGCGAAAAGCCGGTAATAACGCCGGCATTGTTGATGTCATAGGCGCCGGCAAACGGACCGCCGAGGTCGCCGAGATCAACGTAGCCGTTGGTGGCATCCCATTTGAATGCGCGGCCGTTGGCAATCTGCACAATGGCAATTCCGGTTTCACCAACAACGGTACCGCTGTCGTTAACCGCCCGGGCAATACCCTGCACACCCAGCGTACTGACCGATCCGCCATTCCAGACTACGGCTTCATTCTTGCCGGTAGCGGCATTGAAGGCCTGGCCAACCACCATGCCGGTTTCGTTAAGACCGTATGCACCGGCGTAGCCGCCCACCGACAGCGACGGCAATTGTTGAATCTGATATTGAAGGGCCAGTGTTTGGGTGCTGAACAGCACCAGGCCAAGAGCGAGTAGCTTCCTCACGTATGTTTCCCCCGCGGTCTGGTCACCGCCTGAAAATTAAAATTATTTTTTACTGCCGGATACGGCAGCGTGTTTCCTCACGACTCAAAATACATGAGCCGACCACGCCGCTGCAGCCAAATTAACATAATCGGACTCTTTAGTAGAGTCACGCCTGTGCCGAAAGCTTTTACGAGCAACAGGTTCAGGTAAATTCCCTTTTTCCCCAGCCATTTATGACGTCGCCCCACTGACGCAGGGCGCGTGGCAGGGCATCCGGAGCCAGCTCTTCGAGCAGGTTGCGGTTCAGCCCCGGGTAAATTTCGGGTCCGCCTTCTGCCGGCCACTGTCGCGTTGCGTCAATGATCAGCTTGCTGCTTAGTGCGCTGCGGTCGGCAGCGCTGGGATCCAGCGGCATGCCGCGGCCATTGATAACCTTGGTCGAGGTCGCCGGCCGCATGTGCGCGCCGATCGCCAGACCGACCTCATAGTTGTCGTAAACATCAACGTCCTCATCGACCACCACCACCACCTTGAACAGCGGAATAATGCTGGCAATGCGCTGACCGATTTTGATGCCCTGACCGGCCTCGGTTTTGTTAATACGCACGATGCCCCAGCCGGTAGTGTCAACCACCTGGTTGATTTCGATGACACCGGGAATCAGCTTTTTGAAAGACTCATTAAACAGTGAGGTGATGGGTGCGGTGACATAGCCCCGGGTGGCGCCGGTGAACTGGTTCATCACCCACGGATCCTTGCGATAGGTAATCGCGGTGATGTTCATCCAGAAGTTCTCATCCTTTTTCAGGCCGAGGTGCCCGTACATTTCGCCGAACGGGCCTTCCGGCAGCATCGGTTCCTGCAACGGCACCAGGCCTTCAATAACCATTTCGCAGTGGGCCGGCACCATAATGTCATTGGTCTCGGACTTGACCATTTCTATGGCCTTGCCGCGCAGGCCGCCGGCCACCGCCAGTTCATCCACGACATTGATGTTCTTGCCGAAACCGCGCGGTGCGATTTTCGAGCCGCTGGTAGTCCAGACGGCCGGGTCCTGACCGACAGCAATGGAAATCGGCGCATATTTTTCGCCACGTGCCTTGGCGGCCATGAGCATGCGCCAGCCGGTCTGATTAGGTTCCGGGTTCACGCCGAGCACTTTGGGGCCGCGGATCTGGCAGCGATAGGTGCCGAAATTCACGCCCAGTTCCGGATCGGTGGTAAATATCGAGCCGGTATTTACGTAGCGCCCGCCGTCAGCAGGGTTGCTGGTAATAAATGCAAACCGGGTAATGTCGATGTCGTCACCGGTATCCACGACCTGTTTGCACAAGGCCTGCTCGCGCGGTACTTCCACCGGCGGAATTTGCGGTATCTGACCATCAACCAGCATGTCGCGGGTGTAATCCAGAGCCTTCTGGTAGCTGGCCCGGCTGTTACCTTTTACCGGCTCCAGCCCGAACATGATGCATTCGGTGTCCCAGTGTCCCATGTGGTTGATCACGATGGGACCCTTGATCCACTTGCCATCCTGCTTGATGTTTTCTATCAGTACGGCCGGTGCGTCATACCAGCCGTACTTGTCCATCAAGGCATAGACAATTGCGGCGGCTTCAAACTTGTCGTTGTCGACCCGGTCGAAGCGCAGCAGCAGGTCATAGGCTTCCAGAGCGGCGACATATTCGCGCAGCGTGTCATAAGGCGGTTTGGGGGCTGCTGCGCGCCGTTCGGCGGCGGTTTTTTCGGCAGCGCGGATGCTGGCATTGGCAGCGTCCATGGTTTCGCAGCCAACGGCGGCAATGCCGGCGCTGGCGGCGAGAAAACTGCGGCGCGAAACAATACTGGCGGTGTCAAATTCCTGAGAAGCGGGTTTTTTGTCGGCCACGTTCTGGGGCTCCTGAATTGCGGAGGCCATACCCTACCCGAAATATTTTTGTCAGGGCAATGTATCGGTTGGTGAGACCATTTACAGCAGTGCGAGCTTGGCGGCGCGGCTGTATGACTTTATCTCGGCTTCGCGCTGCAGGGCGCTGGAACGATCACATGTCACTTCGCGGTACACCAGCTTTACCGGCAGACGGCTACGTGTATAGCGCGCACCCTTGCCCGTATTGTGCACGGTTACACGCTTTTCCGGATTGCGGGCAATACCGGTATAGAGGCTGCCGTCGGCGCACTCAACCATGTAAACCCACCAGTCCATTGCAAAGCCGCAACCGCCGCGCTATTTGTCGCCGTTAAGTTTTTCGTGCCCGCCCCATTGCTCGCGATGAGCTTCCAGTGCCTGATTCTGTATGGCCGAATGGCGTTTGCTGAGGTTCAGGCTGTTGGGATCACAGACCTGCGCGCGAATCAGCCCCAGATCTTCGGCGGCATGAAAAATGCTCGGATACCAACTGCGCCAGTTGGGCAGTTTGGCCTCGACTTTTTCCCTGAGAGAATCGCGGTTCATGTCCGGGGTTTCGCGTCCTTGCTGAGGCTCCAGCATACCAGCTGCAGGTAGATTGCGGCGGCCAGACCTGCTCCGCTGTATAGCATGCCCATCACCATAATCTGGTAGCGCACCGCAATCAGCGGGTCTACGCCGGACAGAATCTGGCCGGTCATCATGCCCGGCAATGACACCAGACCGACAGCCAGTAACTGGTTCTGAAAGGGATTGATCGCGGCCTTAAAGGAGATATCCCGCGCCGCAACCATTTGCCCGCCGTTGCCCAGTTCAGCCGCCAGCCGCTCGGCGGCGATACTGACGGCGTTCATGGCACTGGCGAAAATCATGCCGCCCAGCGGTATTACGACCCGGGCCAGATACCAGGGAGTGACCTCAAGCACCAGCAGACTAACCACGCCCAGCGACAGCAGGCCGCTTGTGGCAATGGCAGCCAGTGCCCGCAGCAGATCAGCAGGCCTGCGCCTGCCCAGCGGCCGGATAGCAATCCACCCGGCGGCGCCAAGCATGACGCAGAGTATGGCTAATACCAGTGCGGCAGAATCAGCAGCGAATATGAAGGTCAGCAAATAGCCGATGGCAACCAGCTGCAGCAGCATGCGGCCCAGCGCATATGCGGCAGCGCCGGCGCCGGTCGACCAGCGCAACATGATGATTAACAGGATTACGACCGGGACAAAGACCAGTGCGAGGTTTGCGGCAGGGATGTCGATAACGTTTGCCGTCATGGCCTGGTGCCGGAGGTCAGGTAAGCGGTTTTACGCTGGCCCTGCTGATCGCGCGGTTGATCATCCTTTCGATCAGTGCAGCAAACAGGTTCGCCAGGGGGTTTACCGGCGTTGCGTAGTAGTAGTTCTGTTGCAACCAGCCGCTGCTTTGCCAGTGTTCCCAGTCATACGGCGACGCCTCGGCAGTGCGCCGGACTACGGCCCGCCACACCCGGAAATTGATCAGGTCGGCCATGCCGGGTTTGCGGGGTCGTCCGTCGGCAATTTGCCGCAGCAGCGCCGCAGCAACTTTGTCAGCCGCTTTGGCCAGCTTGGGTGCGTAGCGCGGGTCGTCCAGCAGGCCGCCGTGAACGCCGAGTTTACCGGCGACTTCAAAGCCCCAGTTGCCCACTGTACTCTGCATATAGCGCAGCACTTTCCCCATGCCGGCGCCGGCCCCGACCGTGACGACCACAGCCGGTTTGCCGAAAAACGACGGCCGGTGCATCTGGAACACCAGCAAATCGAACAGGGTCTTCATCAATGCCGACACATTAAATATATGTACCGGCGAGGCGAAGATCACTGCGTCGGCCCGCTCCATGCGCGCCAGTACGGCGCCGACCGCGGCACTGAAAGGGCATCGCGCCTCACCATGCTTGATGCAGGTCAGGTAGCCCTGACAGCTGGTGAGTCCGGCATCTTCGAGGTACAGGTATTCCACCTCGGCGGCGCCATGGCGTTGCAGGCTTTGCTGCAGTGCCTGTACCGCTCGCCAGGTAAGCCCATGATCTTTAGTGGGGGTGCCGATGATGGCCAGTATATTCAAGTTGCTTCTCGCTTCAGCGCAGGTACAGTCCGGCGGCAAGCATGACCGGGACAGCCAAGCATATCGCGACATTGCCGGCCAGATAAGGCGTCATCGCATCGCTGCGCGCGCCGGCCACCCGCATGCCGTGGCTGACCCACGCGCCTGCCAGCAGCGGCAACGCTGCCGGCAGCGTCAATGGCGGTAATGCCCGTATGGCAACAGCGACCGACAAAATGCCCAGCGCCAGCACAGTCAACAGCTGATATACGCGCAGCGCGGTGGTGCTGCCTGCTACCACCGGCAAAGTGCGCCGGCCCGCAGTCGCATCCGGCGCGCGGTCGGGAATCTGGTTCAGCAACAGCAGATTGTTTACCGCGCAACCGACTATTAACGAAGCCCACAGGATTTCGGGCAGCAGTCGCCCGCTTAAAGCGATGCCCGCTCCGTTCATCATCAGCGGGCCAAATCCCAGCCCGGCGCTGAGCAGACAGAGCAACGGATATTTGACTATCCAGGTGCTATACAGCGCGACCAGGGCTACACCGGCCACACCAATGGGGAGCAGCGCCAGACCGGTGACGCGGAGCAACCAGATTCCGGTGGCCAGTGTGATCAGCAACGCAACTATTCCCAGCCGGCGTGTTGCCGGCGCCAGCTCGGGATGCGCCGGCAGTGTGCCGCTGCCGCCGCTGAACGGGGTGCGCTGTGTACGCAGATCCAGACCGCTGCGAAAATCATGATACTCATTCAGCGCGTTCACGCTGACGTGCGCGGCCAGCGCCCCGCAACCGACCATCCATAGCGTTACGATGTCCAGCGGCTGGCAGCAAGCCAGTGCGGCAGCGACGGCCGGTAACAGGCATGCCGGTGTCAGCAGCAGAAACGGCAGGCGTGCAGTGCCGGCGAGTTTGCGCCAGCTATTGCTCATCCGGGCAGCGCCATGCTCTTAATTTGTGCATACACCTGTTGCCCCGAATCAAGTTGCAATGCCGTTGCTGATTTGCGTGTTACGCAGGCGAGCAGCATGCCGTTGCCTGTATCCAGCCGCACGATGCACTGTGCAGGATTCTGTTCGCGGAGTTCGACGATGCGTACCGGTACGATATTGAGAATGCTGGTGCCGGTCTGCCGCTCAATTGTCAGGCTGATATCGCGCGCCAGCACCCGCAGTCGCAGTGTGTCGCCGGGCGCAGCAGACAGCCTGCCGGGCAGGTACAGGGTATTGCTGCCCAGCGCCACGCGCGACAAATCGAAAGCTGAATCGTAGTCTGTGTATGTGACTGACAGCACCGCGGCGGCATCGCTGTCGAGCGACAAAGGCAAATCCAGGCGCGTCAGCATGTCGTTGACCGGGCCGTCGGCAAGCTTGCGTCCCTTGTCTAGCAGCACCAGATGATCGGCCAGCCGTGCTACTTCATCGGGCGCATGACTGACGTACAACACCGGCAATGCAGACTTGTGTTGCAGGTTTTGCAGGTAGCCCAGCAGTTCCCGTTTGTGGCCTGCATCAAGCGATGCGAGCGGTTCGTCCATCAACAGCAGGGCCGGCTTGCTGAGCAGCGCACGGCCTATGGCAACCCGTTGCTGTTCGCCGCCGGACAACTGGTGCGGCATGCGCTCCAGCAATTCGCCCAGTCGCAGCAGCGCGACAGCGTGGGCAAAGTCGTAATCTGTCGGCACAGCAGTGTTGTGACGGCGCCGCATACCGTACTCGAGATTGCCGCGCACGTTCAGGTGCGGAAACAGACGGCCGTCCTGAAATACATAGCCTACCGGCCGCCGATGCGCCGGCAGATACTGCTGCTCATCCTGCCAGCTGTGGTTGCCGATGCGAATGCTGCCTTGCGCCGGCAGTAATCCGGCTATCGCCTGCAGCAGGCTGCTCTTGCCCGCGCCCGAAGGGCCAAAAATGGCTGTTACGCCGGCAGCAGCCGCGCTGAATTTAGCCTGCAAATTGAACGGGCCGCGTGTTAGCTGCAAATCAACATGCAGTCCTGACCGGTTGTCAGTACTCACGGGCGCATCATCCGGAAACGGCGGTTGGCACGGTAAACCGCCAGCAACAATGCAAACGACAAAAGCAGCAGGACACCGGACAACAAGTGCGCGCGACCATATTCGAGAGTTTCGACATGATCGTAGATGGCGACTGACAGCACGCGAGTCGAACCGGGTATGTTGCCGCCAATCATCAGTACCACGCCAAATTCGCCCAGCGTGTGCGCAAAGCCCAGCACGCCTGCCGTGATATAGCCGGGGCGAGCCAGCGGCAACACTACGCTCAACCAGCGATCCATGCGGCCGGCACCCAGCGTTGCCGCCGCATCAAGAGGGCCCTGACCCATGCGGCTGAAAGCGTCCTGCAGGGGCTGTACCACGAAAGGCAGCGAGTAAATTACCGAGCCTATAACCAGCCCGGCAAAACTGAATGCCAGCGGTTGCCCGCCGATGGCTGTCATGAATGCGCCGAGCGGACCATCAGGACCCATTGCAATCAGCAAATAGAAGCCCAGCACAGTGGGCGGGAGCACCAGCGGTAACGCAACCAGTGCATCAATCGCAGGTTTCCAGTGCGAGCGCGTGCGCGCCAGCCACCAGGCCAGCGGCGTTCCCAGCACCAGCAGAACTGCAGTACTTAACGCCGCAAGTTGCAGCGTAATTGCCAACGCCTGTAAGTCAGCGGAGTTGAGCATGGTCGTTGGCTGCCGGGTTATAGCCGCTTTGGCGGATCAGCCGGCGGGCATCTGCTTGCTGCAGGTAATGCAGAAACGCTCGTGCGGCCGCCGAGTCGGTCAGCATGACAAGCTGCTGTTGAATAGGTGTATGCAATTGTTCCGGTACCAGCCACGCGGAGCCCTGCTGTTGCGGCAACTGCGACCGCGCAATAAATCCCAGCCGGGCATTGCCACTGGCAATAAACTGATAAGTCTGGCCGATGCTTTCGCCGCGGACAATTTTGCCTTGCAGCTGCTTCCACAGCCCCAGATTCTGCAGGACTTCGCGGGCCGCGTCGCCATACGGCGCCAGTTCCGGGTTGGCTATCGCCAGTCGGCCAAAGCTTGTCGCGGCCGGCATGCCGGTGGCAGGGACATAACCGGGCTCGCGACTCCACACCGCCAGTCTGCCGAGGGCGTACGTGCGGCGGCTGCCAGGTACGGTTCTGCCGCCGGCCTCCAGCAATGCCGGGCGCCGGCTGTCGGCAGCAAGAAAAATATCGTACGGGGCGCCATTAACAATCTGTGCGTAGAGCTTGCCGGTAGAGCCGCTGGAGATCACGGTTCGATGGCCGCTGTGGCGCTCGAAAGCGGCGGCCAGCGAACGTGCCGGAGCGCTGAAGTTGCTGGCCACGGCCAGGTGTAATTCGTCGGCCTGTGCTGTCAGGCAGCACAGCAGCAGTGCCATGGCGGCAGACAATTTGCGGATGCCGGTCAACATAGGCCGGTCAGTTTGCCGTTGTCATAGCCCTGTAACAAGGCGCTGCTAATTTTCCTTCTGACGGAGGAAGCATTCCCCCTATACCTGTGCGGCCCGCACCCCAAAAACAAGAGTGGGCCGATACAACAAGCCAATCCGTCTTTGCGCTCCCGGGCCGGTTGCTGTACACCCGGCCATCGAAAGACCTCGTCCCCCGGCGGGGTCTTTTTTTGTCTCCGCATTGTGGCAACCCGGCGACGATTAAACTTAAATCACTGAAACCGGCGTTTTTCGCGACCTGGTTGGTGGTTGTTTCATGCGCGGAGGTTGATACTTGTCTATATAGCGTGCCAGGTCCAGCGCTGAACATAATCAAGCAACCCCAAACAGTCAGCTGAACCGGCCCTTCCTGTTTTGTCGCCAACCCCGGGCGCGGCTGCGGTCGCGTCCGAGCCGGAGATTATGATCTTGAGCACTGGATATGGAGCACTCTGAGCCGCCGCTACCCGGGTCAGGGTCTGCAGCCAGAATACAGCCCCGCTCCCTGCCGGACTTGTTGTGGCGGCAGGCTGCGCTGCGTCCGGAGAAGCTGGCTTTTGCCATGCTTGATGACAGCCTTGAGATCGAGCAATCGCTGACTTTCGGTGAATTGGCGCGGAACGCCACGCTGCTTGCGCATGCCCTGTTACAGGAGTCAGCGCCGGGCGACCGGGTGCTGCTGGCGTACAACAACGGGCTTGATGCTGTGGAGGCATTCTGGAGTTGTATTGCGGCGGGCCTGATACCGGTTCCGGCACCCGCTCCCGAGTCAGGCCAGTCGCGCGTAACGCTGGATCGTCTCAAAAACATTATCAGTGATGCCGGCATTGAGCTGGCATTAACCACGGATGATCTGCTGGAGGAAGCAAACCGGCATTGCGGGCAGGTGAGCTGGCACACCGTTGCGGGATTGCGCCGGGTCGGCAGGAGTCTTCCGGCAGCCAGAAGCCTGCCTCGCACGCAGCCGGAGCGGCCCGCCTATCTCCAATATACTTCCGGTTCGACTTCCGCCCCGCGCGGTGTCGAAGTTACGCATCAGGCGGTCATGGCGCAGGCTCAGGGGCTAAGTGAAGCCGTACCGGTCAATGTCAGTGATGATCGCAGTCTGATCTGGTTGCCCTGGTTTCATGACTACGGACTGGTGCACGGCCTGATCCTGCCGGTAGCCGAGGGGCTAAGCTCCTTTTTGCTGCCAACCCGCAGCTTTTTGCGGCGACCGCTGCGCTGGCTGAGCGCCATCGACAAGTACCGGATCACCCATACGGGTGCGCCGAATTTTGCCTATACGGCCTGCACTCAGGCACTGGCGCGTGATCGCCAGTGGTCGGCCCGGCTCGACAGCCTGCGCGTGGCGAGCTGCGGCGCGGAACCGGTGCGTTACGCCACATTGGCCGGATTTGTCGATGCTTTCGCACCCTTTGGCTTGTCACAGAACGCACTGGCACCATCCTACGGCCTGGCCGAAGCGGTGCTGGTTGTCAGCCTGCGCAACAACGGGCCCGGCCATTTGCGTCTCGACACGCTGGCCCTGGAACAAAACCGTGTTGCAGTTGTGCCGCACGACGACGCGCAGGCAGTGGCCGGCAAGCAGCAGGTAACGGACCTGGTCAGCTGTGGCCGGCCGTTGCCGGGCTTCGTCGTACGCATTGTTGACCCGGCAACAAGCGCAGCGCTGCCCGCCGGTAGAGTCGGCGAAATATGGGTCAGCGGTGCAAGTACCGGGAGCGGTTACTGGGGTAACCCGGAAGCCACCCGGGAAACTTTCCGACAGTGCATGCGCGACGATCAATCCGCAACATTTCTGCGCACCGGCGACCTGGGGTTTCTGCATCAGGGCGAACTGTATGTCACGGGCCGTTGCAAAGACCTGCTGATAGTCCACGGCCGGAACATCTATCCGCAGGACCTC
>JAUIEY010000035.1 GCA_030429685.1 Gammaproteobacteria bacterium | reverse complement strand
GAGGTGCCTTTACGGTTAAAGTCACCTTCGAGGCCATGGCCGATCGCCTCGTGCAGCAGCACCCCGGGCCAGCCACTGCCCAGCACCACGGTCATTTCGCCAGCCGGCGCAGCCGCAGCCTCGAGATTGACCAGTGCCTGACGCACAGCCTCGCGGCCGTAGTCCAGCGCACGGTCGCCGTGCAGGAAATACTCGTAGCTGCTGCGCCCGCCGCCGCCGCTATAGCCCTGTTCGCGCCGCCCGCCCGCTTCGACAATGACCGAGACATTCAGGCGCACCAATGGCCGAACGTCAGCGCTGAAAGTGCCGTCGCTGTCGCACACCAGGACAATTTCATGCACTGCTGCGAGACTGGCATTGACCTGGGCAACGCGCGGATCCAGTGCGCGGGTTTCGCGATCCACCCGCTGCAGCAGTTCCACCTTGGCGTCATCGGCCAGCGACTGCAGCGGATCCAGCGCCGGGTAGAGGGCCCGCCCGGCACCCGGTTGCCACGCTGCCACCCGGCCGGACTGACCCTGCCGGGCAATGGCACCGGCGGCGTCGGATGCAGCCATCAACGCGGGCACCACCAGTTCATCGGAATAGGCAAAACCGGTTTTTTCGCCGGCCATGGCACGTACGCCCACACCCTGATCAATGCTGTGACTGCCTTCTTTGACAATCCCGTCTTCCAGCGACCAGCTTTCCTGCCGGCTGAACTGAAAATACAACTCGGCATGCTCTACCCCGCCGCTGAGCATGCGGCCGAGCGCTTCATCAAGGTGGCGGTCTTCCAGACCGGCGGGCACCAGCAGGCTGCTGCGTGCGGTTTCTACTGCATTACTGTCAGGCATGGGTTCTACTTTTGTCAGGGACTTGTGGTGGGCTCGGGTTGCGCTGTTTCAGGTTGTGCTGTTTCAGGTTGCGCTGCTGCGGATTGTGTATCTGCGGGTTGCTGCGGTTCAGCCTGTTCGGGCCGCGGCTGCACCAGGTCGCGGATGGCGGCAATTTCTTCCGGTGACAATGATGGCAGTTTGGTTTCGCAATTGGCGAACGGGCTGGTATCCAGTTCGCTGCGCTGAACTTTCCGGATATCGCTGTTTTCCCACGGACCGCGAATCGTATAGTAACTCTCGCCGATGCCGCTGAGCGGTTTTTTGAAAATCTGTGACACCAGCAGCGCTGCCACCCCGACGGTCGGACCGCCGAGGAAAGCGGCGGGCACCGGCATCAGGTTCGACACATGCGGCCGCACCACGGCGACCTGATTGTAGTCCTGATCATTCAGACCGGTACGCCCGACCAGCGCCATATCGGCTATTTCGCCCTCCAGCGCGAGGTTACAGGTCCATGCGTCGCCGAAGTCGATACTGAAATCACCGCTGATCTTGCTGAATTCCAGCTTGTCGCGGGTCAGATCAGTGAAATCCAGCGCCAGCCGGCGCGGCAGTGAAGCAACGCTGAGCAGGCCGAGCAGCCGGCCGCCGCCCGATGAAACTTCATTAATATGGCCGTCGCGGATGGTCATGGTGACCTCGCCGGTGGATGCCTCCACCGCGGCCATGCCGGGGCCACCCTCCCAGAGCAGGTCGGAAACCAGCTGGGCGCGGCTCGACGCAATCAATGGCGCGAATCCGAGCTGGTCCAGCGCGGTCTGCAGATCATTGCTGTTGAACTCCAAATGCAGGCGACTGCGCTGCACATTATCAACAACCTGCCAGTCGCCCGACAATGCTGCATTAAAAGTCGGTGCAGTCAGATTCAGCTGGCGACTTTCGAGGCCACCGGGAATCGTGCGCACGTCAAAATCCAGCCGCCCCAGCCGCATGCTGCCGAGCGCAAAATCGTTGACGGTACCGCGAAACGCCGGCAGGTCCAGCGGTGAGACGGTGTACTCCCCGGTCTCGCCCTCGGCCGCCGCGACGGGTTCTATAAGCAACAGCCGCGCAAGGTCGGCCTGAATCACGGCTTGCGGGCCAAGATCATAGGGAACCAGCGCACGCCCCTCCAGCCAGGGACCGATCAGCTCCACATCCCACGCCGAACCACCAAAATCTGCCCGCACGTCGGTGTCGGTAAATGCATAGCCCAGCATCTCGAGGTCGCCAACCAGCAATTCGGCCGATGCAAACAAATCCTGCCAGCGCCGTTGCGGGCCGGCAGCAGGCGTATTCGCCGCGGCCGCATCGGCGGGTGTCGCAAAAGCATTGCGCCATTCATCCAGACTCAGCCGGTCCAGTACCGCGCTGACTACCAGTCCGTCCGTACCGGGCGCGACGGCCTCCGACGTACCGATTTCGACCAGCCCGCCACGCAAGTCCCAGCGCTCGTCGGCGCGCCGGAAATCCAGATCTGCGCGCAAGCCGCGTTCCAGATTGAGCCGCACGTCAATGCGGTCGCGCTCGGGAAACAGAATCTCGGCATCAAATATTTCTTCACTGGCGGCCGTTTTCTGCAACGGGTAAGGCAGCGCACTGCTGATGCCTTCCAGATCCGAATGCACCAGCAAGCGAAATGGCCGGCTGGTGTCATGCACCGACGGGAACATCGCGGCGGCCTTAATCCGGGTGCGCCCTTTAAGCACCCCGAGATCCGGTAATCCCAGCTCCGAGCGCAGGCGCTCGTAGGGGAAACTACCCACCACCGATGCCCGGTGACTGAAGCGCGCAGCGTCTGACGGGTTGGCCTCCACCTGCAGCAATACATCCTCATCCAGCAACCGCCCGCTGAGCCCGGCCGCGCTGACAAAATAGCGGTTGATGCTGAGCTCGCCGGAAACCTCACGCAACCGTGGCTGCAAACCGCGCAACCAGGCCGAGACATTTTTAAGCTGGCCGGTGCCCTGCAGTTGCCAGTTGTCCATGTCGCGAATCGGCACCTGCAGATTAATGCTGGTCCGCGTGTCACCGGCCGCGCCGATATCGGCGAAAACTCCGCCCAGCTGTTTGGCCACCGGTGAGTTCTGCAGGAACGCCAGCAATTGCCCGGCATCCGCATTGGCCGTGGCCTTGATTGACACCACCGCATCACGGAAATCGGCAATACGCGCACTGACGTTCTGCAATTCCATGCCGGCCAGTGTCAGGCGATTGCGGGTGCTGTAAATGCTTTCGTTGGCAAAAATCAGATGCCCGGAGGCATTCTCCACCGCCGGCCAGCCGGGTCCGTAGGCCAGCCCGGCATCGGCGAACTCGATATCAATGTCGAACACGCCTTCATCGCCGCGAAACGGAAACTTGCGCAACGGTCCGCGTAAATGAAATTCGGTGCGCTCCGAGCGGCCGCCTGCGAGCGCATCCTCCAGCCATGCAATAACCTTGTCCGGCATGGTGTTCGGCAGGTAACGAATGGCCTGCCTGGCATCCGTCATGCTGGCTTCGGCGGCCAGATCAATCTGCGGATCCCTGAGTTCATTGTCGCTGAAAAATTCCAGCGTGGCGCTGCCGCGACCGTCCGGCGTCACCACGTGCAGGTCGCTGACGATAATGCGGAAGTCACCGTCACCGCGGCGCCACAGGGCCAGTCCTTCCAGCGAGGTTACCGGCAAGACCTCGCGAAATATCTTGCCCCAGCCGAGCCGGGCATCGGTGGTGGCCAGCGTTACCGTGCCGCCGGCACTATCGGCGCGCAGCCGCCCGCTGAGGCCACTGACATCGATATTTTGTGCCGCTGCCAGGTAACCAAGCTTGTCAAAATCGGCGTTCAGCTCGTAATTTACGATTTTGCCGTCGCGCCAGGCCAGTTCGCCGCCGGCTTCCCAGACCTCACCACTGGCGACGCCCTGCACCCCGGACTGCTGCAATTGTTCGCTGCCAAACGCCAGCGCCAGCGGCATCAGATCATCCAGACGCAGAAAACTGAAATTGCCCCGCAGCGATTGCTGCTCAATATCGTCGAACCAGGTGACAGTCAATTCACTCGTTGGCCAGCGGCGCCCGTCGCGCGCTACCACGAGTTCACTGGCGGTGGTCTCCCAGCCGTCATCCAGCCGACGCCACGCCGCGGTGCCCGCCAGCTTGTCGTACACCGCCGGCTCGCCCTCGGGCTGCGCCAGCACCAGTTCATCAATATCAACGCTGGTCCGCACAGTCACGGCTTCACGGCCACGAAACTCGACCGCAGCAGCAGCAGTGCCCTGGCTGCTGATGACCGGGGTGTCGCCAACCGCCGCCAGCTTCAGCCACGGATCAAGGCGAAAATCCTCCGCCCGCAAGCGCAGCCGCCAGGCTCGCTCTGCTGCCAGCTGCTGCGGGTCACGCAGCAGCTGCAGCGGCACCACACCGTCCAGTTCGAGGCTGCGGCCGAACTCGGACTCGGGCCGGATTTCGGCCTCCAGTTCAATCTCGTCGTCCGCCAGCACCGCGATCAATTGCTGCAGTGTTGCATCCACCGGAGCGATGCCACGCTTGCGGTCGCGAAAACTAAAGCGAATATTTTCCAGGCTGATGCGCAGATCAGTGAGCGGCGTTGGTTCGCGATTGTTGTCAATGTAATCCAGCCACGGCCGCCCCTGCAGTAGCACCGCGCCATCCGCATCAACCTCAACGTCGAGCTGCAATCCTTCAACCTGCACCAGCGAGGGCACCGGCCGGCGCGTTGTGATGAGCTCGTAGATGTCCGCCGCCACTGCAATTTCGTCGGCCGCAAAGGCCAGCGTGCCGTCGGGCCAGCGAACTTCCGCCGCGGTCAGCCGCAATTCCGGCCCGTACCAGGACACGCCGGCACTAAGCAAGGCAAAATCAACGTCGAAACCGCTGGCCTCGCGGGCCGCCACGCGCACCTCGTCAGCAAACCGCGCCGCTTCCGGCAGCAGCAAGCGGGCCAGCCCGACCAGCACAGCCAGTACCATGATCAGTACCGCGGCAATCCGCAGTACCCAGCGACCCAGTTTGTTGAATAAGCGCGGCATGGTGGCGAAAGCTACATCGGCACCACTTCGAAAGTGTCATGTGAATACATGTTCTGCGCCTGCAGCCGCAACGGCCTCCCTGTCAGCTCCTCAAGTTCCGCCAGCGAACCGGACTCCTCGTCGAGCAGCAATTCGATCACGTCATCATGCGCCAATATCACCAGCTCGCCAAACGGAAACTGGCGGTGCTGGCGCAGGATTTCGCGGAAAATTTCGTAGCACACTGTTTCCGGCGTCTTGATATGGCCCCGACCGTTGCACACGGCGCAGGGTTCGCACAGCACATGCTCGAGGCTTTCCCGGGTGCGTTTGCGGGTCATTTCCACCAGCCCCAGCGGCGAGACATGGGAAATATGATTGCGTGCATGATCAGACGCCAGCGCAGTCTCGAAGGCGTCCATGACCTGCTGGCGGTGATTCGCGGACTGCATGTCGATGAAGTCAATGATAATTATGCCGCCCAGGTTGCGCAGCCGGAGTTGCCGGGCAATGGCCGCCGCTGCTTCCAGATTGGTGCGGAAAATAGTTTCTTCCAGATTGCTGTGCCCCACGTATGCGCCGGTGTTGACGTCAATGGTTGTCATGGCTTCGGTCTGCTCGATGATCAGATAGCCGCCGGATTTCAGGCTGACCTTGCGTCCCAGCGCCTTGTCCACTTCATCGTCAATCGCATACAGATCAAAAATGGGCCGGCGGCCTTCATACAGCTCGATAACCGAATTCAGCTGCGGCATAAATTCAGCGGCAAATTCCCGCATGCTTTGCAGGCAGCTGTCCGAGTCCACCCGCACCCGCTCAATCTCATGGTGCGCGAGATCGCGCAGGGCACGCACCGCCAGCGGCAAATCGGCATGGATCTTGGTGACGGCTGAACTGCCGGCATCGTTGCGCCGGATACGGCGCCACAATTTGTCGAGAAACTCTACATCCGCCTGCAAGGCATCGGCACCGACACCTTCAGCCGCAGTGCGCACGATGTAGCCATGCGGCGAGTCCGCCGGCAACAGTTCGCTGAGCGTGTCGCGCAGGCGGTCGCGCTCCGCCGCGTCTTCGATGCGCGACGAAATCCCGATCCCGGGCCGCTCCGGCGCCAGCACCAGGTGCCGCGAGGGGATGGTGATAAAAGTCGTCAGGCGCGCACCTTTGGTGCCCAGCGGCTCTTTCAGCACCTGCACCAGCAGTTGGTCGCCCTCACGCAACAGCTGCCGGATATCAGCTGCCGCAGCCTCATCATCTGCATCCGCTTGCCGCACATCGGAAGCATGCAGAAACGCGGTGCGTTCCAGACCGACATCAATGAAAGCGGCCTGCATGCCCGGCAACACCCGCGACACTTTACCCTTGTATATGTTGCCGACCAGACTGCGGCGCGATACCCGCTCGACAATCAGTTCCTGCAGCACACCATCGCGTAGCACGGCGGCGCGCACTTCTCGCGGTGTGGAATTTATCAGTATCTCTTCTTTCATTACTGCCCGGTTCCCCTGCCCGGCACAGGGCCATATCCTTTGCTGTTAAGTAGCGCGGCGGTTTCAAACAACGGCAGGCCGACCACACCGCTGTAACTGCCATGTATCTCCCTGACGAAACAGGCTCCCAGCCCCTGTATGCCGTAGCCGCCGGCCTTGTCTGCCGGTTCACCGCTATCCCAGTAGGCCGCCGCCTCGGCCGGTTCGATAGCACGGAACACCACCTCGGTTACGCTGAGCCGGCCGGCAGCACCGGCCGCATCGGCCAGCCACACCGCGCTGAGCACCTGATGTTTGCGCCCCGACAAAGCCAGCAGCATGGCTATGGCTGCATCGCGGTCGTCCGGCTTGCCCAGAATACGCTGCTCCGTGACAACCGCGGTATCCGCACCCAGCACGGCCACCGGGCGGCCGCCGGCGCGCGCCAGCCCGGTGGCGGCCTTGCAGCGCGCCATCCGGTTTACGTAGTCTGCCGGGCTTTCGCCGGGTGCGACCTGTTCGTCGATATCCGCCGGAGCCACAGTAAATTGGACACCCAAAACGCCCAGCAATTCCCTGCGGCGCGGTGAAGCAGAAGCGAGCAACAGCTCGGTGGTTACGGGTTTGGCGACGGTCATCAGTCGCGATGATACGGATGACCCTGCACAAGCGTCCATGCCCGGTAGAGCTGTTCGGCCAGCACCACGCGGACCAGCGGATGCGGCAGGGTCAGCGCCGACAGCGACCACACCTCGTGGGCGGCTTCCAGGCAACGCGGGTCCAGGCCATCCGCACCGCCGATCAGCAGCGCTACCTGCGGGTAGCGGTTCAGCCAGTCCTGCAGGTGGCCCGACAACTGCACCGAAGTGCAGCCGGTGCCGCGTTCATCAAGCGCAATAATGCGGTCGGCGCCGCGCGCGGCGCGGAGCAGCGCAGCGGCTTCTTTGTGCATGATTTTTGCTGTGGTGGCGCCGGCGCTGCGTGGCGCGGCGGGCAGCTCGGTAAATTGCAGATCAATATGCCGGGGCAGGCGCCGGACATATTCGGTGACGCCCTCATTGACCCAGCCAGGCATGCGGGTGCCTATGGCAATCACGTTGATCCGCATAATGTTTGCGCGGGGCCCGGCCCCGAAAGGTCAGTTGCTGACCATATCCATATCGCCGGCCGGTCCAACCGTCCAGAGGTCTTCGAGTTTGTAGAACTCGCGCGTGCGCGGCTGCATCACATGAACAATGACATCGTTCAGGTCAATGAGCACCCATTCAGCAGCATCCTGACCTTCAATACCCAGGGGTGGCTGACCGGCCTGCTTGACGTTCTGGATGAGCTTGTCGGACAACGAGCGCACGTGGCGATCCGATGTGCCGCTGGCGAGCAAAAAATAATCCGTGACTGATGTCATGTCGCGGACATCGAATACACGGATATCACGGGCTTTAAGATCTTCGAGCGATGTTTGTGCGAGTTCCAGCAAATCCTCGCTATGCATATGTGTCGTTCTCCTGTTTCAGATCACCGTTGTAACAGCCTGATTCCATGGCTATGCGCAAAGACGCCTCAGGCAACAAAAAATCTGCCGGCTGACGCGCGGCAAGCAGCGCACGAATTGCCGAAGATGAAATCTCCAGTTGAGTCACTGCGTGGATAAACAGACGGCCGGCCGGCAGGTTGCGCAGCTCGGCAACGTCCTCACTGAGGTGCTCGCGTACAAAATCGCCCAGCTCGCCCGATTGCGGGGGTTGCCAGCCCGGCCGATGCGCCACTAACAAATGCGCCAGACGGGGCAGTTCTTCCCATCGATGCCAGCTCCTTAGCGAAAGGAATGCATCCATACCCAGAATCATACACAAGCTGCGGTCATTTGCTTCAGCGCGCAGCTCCTCAAGTGTTAAAACCGTCCATGAAGGGCCCTCCCGGCGCAGCTCGCGGTCGTCTATGCTGCACCAGCTCATACCGCTCAAAGCCGCCTCCAGCATGGCATAGCGCTGCTCATTGCTGGCGATATGGGGCGCCCGGTGCGGGGGATTGGCCGAGGGCACAAAGCGCACCTCGCCGAGCCCGAAATGGCTCCGCATTTCGGCCGCGGTGCGCAGATGACCGAAATGCACCGGATCAAACGCGCCACCGAGAATGGCCAGCGGACTGTTGCCGGTCATGCCGCCAGCACCGGGTCGCGCGGCTGCGCCAGCAACATCACCAGTTCCAGCAATGCCGCCCATGAGGAGCCCGCGCCCTTGACGGTGCGGTCAGTGCGCGCGGCGCAGTCGGCCAGCCGGCGCAGCGATGCTTCACTGTGCGCACGCAGGGCCCGGTTGTAGGCGGGCTGGCGGGCGTTCCAGATACCGCACTTGCGGAACACGGCAGCAGCGGCTTCACCACGCTGCAATTCCATCCAGACGTTCACCAGCGTCAGCGCTTCGCGGGTCAGCGCCCAGCAAATCAAAGCTTCGGCCGTGCCCTCGCGCCGCAGACCGAACAATATTCGCAGCGCCCGCTCGACGTTCTGGCCCAGCGCGGCATCCGCGAGTTGAAAAACATCAAACCGCGCGCCGTCGGCAACACTGTCGGCAATTTGTTCCGTCGTGACGGTAGCGCCGGGCATCAGCAGCGCGAGCCGCTCGATTTCCTGTTGTGCTGCCAGCAGGTTGCCTTCGGTGCGCGCCGCCAGCATGGCTGCGGCTTCGTTATCCAGCTGCACACCGGCCTGGCGGGCGCGTTGCACGAGCCAGCCCGGCAGTTTGGCTGCATCGGGTTCGTAAACGTCCAGCCACACTCCCGCCTGTTCGAGGCTGGCTGCCCATTTGGTGGCTTTGCTGCGTTTATCCAGCCGCGGCAGATGAATCAGATACAGGGTGTCATCGGCCGGTGCGCCTGCCAGCTCGGCCAGTGCCGCACCGCCTTCGCGACCGGGCTTGCCATTGGGGATACGCAGTTCAAACAGGCGTCGTTCGGCAAACAGTGACATATTGTCCATGCCGGCCAGGCAACCGCGCCAGTCGAAGCGGTTGGCATTCAGCACGGCATGGGCTTCACGCTCCGTGTAGCCCTGCTCGCGACCCGCGCGGCGCACTGCATCGGCAACCTCACCGCAGATCAGCGGTTCATCACCACTGATCACATACAGCGGCGCAAGCTGCTGCTGCTGCAGGTGGCTGGCCAGTTTGTCCGGGTGCAGTTTCACTTGTAGTTAACCGACACTATTTATAAGCCGCCCAGTGAATGCACTCCTCGGCAAACAAAATGGGCACACCGGAACGCACCGGATACACCAGGTCCCCCTCGGTGGTCACCAGCGCCTCTTCCAGCGGCGCGTGGATTTCGATACCGCCATGATTGCGCACCGAGCCGGCGGCAATGGCGGCATTTACCCGCTCCAGCGCAGCCGCATCCAGCCGCTGCAAGGGCCGGCGGGTGATCGGGCAACACAGGATGTCCAGCAGTCTGCCGCTGAGTTCGGGGGCCACGCGTTTTGCTCCGCAGTTGTTGCTGATTATTCTAACCGAGGCGCCCGCCCCCACCAGCGGTAATCTTCCGGCACCGGGTCGTAGCCGCAGCCCCCCAGGGGATGACAGCGGCCGATACGGCGCAGCGCCAGCCAGGTACCCCGCACCGTGCCAAAGCGCTCAATCGCCTGCTCGGCATAAGCCGAGCAGGTAGGCTCATACCGGCAGTGCGGACCCAGCAGCGGCGACAACCAGCGCCGGTAAAAACGGATCAGCCAGCGCACCGGGCCGCATGCCCCCGGATGGCATCAATCATGGCGTGCAAACCGTTGCTGCGGGTCGGACTCAGGTGCTCATCCAGACCGATGGCATGAATGAAATCCGGGGCCGTAGCGAGAATCTCCTGTGGACTGCGCTTGTTATAGACGCGCATCAGCACTGCTATCAACCCGGAGACGATGGCGGAATCGCTGATGGCCTGAAACTCGAGCTGGTCGGGCAGCTCGTCAGCATGCAACCATACCTGTGACTGGCAACCATGCAGCTTGTTGGCATCAGTGCGGTATTGCTCGGGAAACTCCGGCAGCTTGCGTCCCAGATCAATCAGGTACTGGTACTTGTCGAGCCAGTTGTCGAACAACTGAAACTCTTCAATCAGGTCCTGCTGCGCCTGTTCGATAGCGGTCATTGCGGTTGACTCCGGGCCAGCCGCCACTGCGGGCCGTCCGGGCTGTCTTCTATGACCACGCCCATCGCGGCGAGTTGATCGCGAATGCGGTCGGCCTCGGCAAAATCTTTTGCCGCACGCGCCGCGGTGCGCTGTTCGACCAGCCGGTTGATGGCCTCCGGATCAAGTTCGGCGTCTGCAACCGAAGCGCTCCAGGCCGCCGGATCGCCGCCCAGCAAACCCAGTATCTCGGCACTGGCGCGCAGCCGGCGGGCCGCGGCCACCGCGTCCGGCCCGTTGCGATTGATTTCCCGGGCCAGCGCGAACAGTGCTGCCAGCGCGCGCGGGGTATTCAGGTCGTCGTCAAGCGCGGCGATAAATTCAGCATCAGGGGCCGTATCGCGCCAGCCATCCTGCCAGCCATCAACTTTCCGCAGCGCGTTGTAAAGCCGGTCAAGTTTGCGCCGCGATTCCGCCACCACGTCATCCGACCAGTCCAGCGGCTGCCGGTAATGAGCATTCAGCAGCGCCAGCCGCACCACTTCGCCGGGCGCCTGATCCAGCAATTCGCGCACCAGCACCACGTTGCCCAGTGATTTCGACATCTTGGTGTGATCAACGTTAACAAAGCCATTGTGCAACCAGTACCGGGCAAACGGTTTGCCGTCGTGGGCACAGGTGCTTTGCGCAATTTCATTTTCATGGTGCGGGAATATCAGGTCATTACCGCCGCCGTGAATATCGATGCTGTCACCCAGATGGGTTTCCGCCATGGCCGAACATTCAATATGCCAGCCCGGCCGGCCGCGCCCCCACGGACTGTCCCAGCCCGGTTGTTCCGGCGTGGATGGCTTCCACAATACGAAGTCGCCCGCATCCTCCTTGTACGGCGCAACTTCAACCCGGGCACCGTCGATAAGCTGCCGGGTATCGCGGCGCGACAGCTTGCCGTAATCGGCAAACGAAGCCACGCGGAACAGCACGTGACCTTCAGCGGCGTAGGCATGGCCCCTGGCAATCAAGGCTTCGATCATGGCGATCATTTCACCGAGGTGATGCGTGGCATGCGGCTCGATATCCGGCGGTAATACCCCCAGCGCTTGCATGTCGGCGTGGTAATCATCGATGTGCCGCGCCGCCACAGTCGCGATGGATTCGCCACTGGCTTCGGCAGCAGCATTAATCTTGTCGTCAACATCGGTGATGTTGCGCACGTAGGTGACGGCGTAGCGGGTACGCAAATAACGCACCAGCACATCGAACACCACCGCCGGCCGCGCATTGCCGATATGCGGCCGGTTGTAGACCGTCGGGCCGCACACATAGACCGAGACCCGGCCCGGATGCAGTGGCTCAAACGGCTCCTTGGTGCGGCTCAGCGTGTTGTACAGCGTCAGGCTCAATGGCTCGTCCGGGTTAAAATGAGCCGCGTATGATACGTGGTTTTGCGGGTATAATCCGCCCCCCGGCGGCACTGCTGCCGGTCAGACGAGAGACTAAGAAGTTGGATTCCAAGAAGATTTTCGGGCCGCGTGAAACGGTCGAACAGGTTGAAGAAGGCACACTGCTGGCGCCGCGTTTTGACGCCAATGGCCTTATTCCGGCTGTCACCACCGATTTCGCTTCGGGCGAATTGCTGATGCACGGCTACATGAATGCTGCGGCGCTGGCACGCACCATCGAGACCGGCGAGGCGCATTATTTCAGCCGCAGCCGGCAGGCCATCTGGCACAAAGGTGCAACGAGCGGCCTGACCCAGACCGTGCGCGAACTGAAAATTGATGACGATCAGGATTGTGTCTGGCTGCGTGTCGATGTCGGTGGCAGCGGTGCCAGTTGTCATGTCGGCTACCGTTCCTGCTTTTATCGCACTGTGCCGACCGGCGCCGATGCTGCGGGTGCCGACCAGCCACTGCCGCTGACCTTCACCGAACACGAAAAAGTATTTGACCCGGAAGAGGTTTATCCGGGCGTGCCGAACCCCACCAAGCTCTGAAACAATTCAGCTGCAGCGATAGCTCAGCGGCGCGCCGGGCTGCTGCCGCGTTTGCGGGGCAGACGCGACCAGGCATACAGAAATTCAGTGGTGCCGAGCGCGATCAGCAAATAGGCACCGAGCTCGACAAATTCTTCCGCGGCTACCTTGACCACGCGCACATAATCTTCGCCGAGGATGCCCTGCCACAGCGCACCGTGACCAATCAGCTGGGCAAAAGGAATCAGCAGAATAAATCCGCCCATGATCATGGCCAGCCCGGCCGACGGCCATGAGCGTCGCCAGGCCTGTGCAAAGCGGGCGCGCTGTCGCACGCTGTAAACAAGAATCAGCGCCAGCAACACGCCGCACAGCACCTGCCACAGATTGTCGATGACATAGAAATCCAGAAAGTAATCCAGCTCGCGCACCAGGCAGACCAGCATCACACCGGCCAGCGAAATACCCATTGGCCGGCGCAGGCGGTCGCGCCAGGCGACCCAGCCGAAACTGCCGGCCGCAAACAGCAATAAGAGATTCTGCAGCAGCTCCACCGGCGACAGTTCGCTGGTGCGGGCGCTGATACCGATCAGGGCGCGGTCAAAGCCCAGGCCGCCGGGGAGACGCGAGGCAACGGCAACCAGCAATACCATGGCCAGGAAAACCGCCAACGTGTAGCCCGCAAAACGCAGTAATACTCTCTGCATGGCGGGTCTCAGAGCCGCGCCAGCTGCAGGCTGACCCGGCGCACCAGCTCTGCTGCAATGGCTTCACGCAACTCCTGCTCCTCCCGGCTCTTGCCGAGCACCAGGGTGCTGTCGTAGGTGTAATCCTGCCGCTTCACCAGCGTGCGGGAAGGCAGAACCTGCACACCATCCTGCCAGACTGAATAGGTAACGGAATAAAAAACATCATATTCAGTCGGCACGTTGCGCGCGGAAACCGTCAGCACTTTCTGCCCGGTCCGGTCTTCTTCAATACGGATCAGCGCACCGGCAGCCACCGTCGAATCGACCAGGGTCACCCCGCCGCGCTCCAGCGATTCGCTCA
>JAUIEY010000269.1 GCA_030429685.1 Gammaproteobacteria bacterium | reverse complement strand
TTTTTCCGCCACCGGGGGCATGTCATCGTCAACAATCAGCACGCCGTCCGCGCCACTGGACAGCGCGATATTGCCGCCAACCCCCATGACAACGTGCAGGCCGTCGGCAAGTTTCTGTACCCGTGCCGCATCCGGGATAGCGAATTGTGCGTGCACACTGCCGGCGGCCAGACATATCAAAGCGATAAAGGATGGTTTAGCGAGCTTCATGGTCATTCTCGTGACGGTCAGGGACAGGCCGTGAACCATAGCACGGACAAGGCTGCGGGCAGAGTATCTCCCGCCGGTCCGGCATTGCTGGTATGGTTTGAACTGCCATGTTGATGATGCGCGTGCATGTATTCCGGATAGCAGCCGCACTGTTGCTGAGTGCCGCTCTGTTCGGCGGGCAAACGGCTGCTGCCCGGGAAAACACGGCATTATTGCTGCAGATTGATTCGGCCATCGGTCCTGCATCGGCGGACTACATAGTCAGCGGTATCGCCAGCGCCGAGAGTGGTGGTTATGGCCTGCTGATCATCGAGATGGACACGCCGGGCGGACTGGATTCGGCCATGCGCGACATCATCAAGGCCATTCTCGGTTCCGCGGTTCCGGTTGTCACATATGTGTCGCCCGGCGGTTCGCGAGCCGCCAGCGCCGGTACTTATATCATCTATGCCAGTCATGTGGCAGCCATGCATCCGGTCAGCAACCTGGGTGCCGCGACACCGGTGCAGATCGGCGGCGCACCGTCAATGCCGGATCTGCCCGATCAGCAGGACGAAAGTGCCAAGCAGGACAGTACGGAGGGTGATACTGAGGCGGCAGAAAAACCCGCTCCTAAGACGGCACCGATGGATTCCATGAAGGCCAAAATGGTCAATGACGCCGTCGCTTATATAAAGGGTTTGGCAAAACAGCGCGGGCGCAACGCCGAATGGGCCGAGCAGGCGGTTCGCGAGGCTGTCAGCCTGACTGCGGATGAAGCTCTCGAACTGAATGTCATTGACGTGGTGGCAGCTAACCTGGCTGACCTGCTTGGGGCAATTGATGGCCGCGAAGTCGAAGTAAACGGTGAAACGCGCGTGCTGCAGACCGCGGGCATGGATATCGAGTTGCTCGAGCCTGACTGGCGCACCCGGCTGTTGCTCATCATTACCGATCCGAGCGTCGCCTACCTGCTGATGCTGGTGGGTATCTACGGTTTGCTACTGGAGGGCTACAACCCGGGTGCACTGGTTCCCGGCGTCATAGGCGGCATTTGCCTGTTGCTCGCCCTGTTTGCATTTCAGGTACTGCCGGTTAACTACGCCGGCCTCGCCCTGATGCTGCTGGGTGTCGCGCTGATGATAGCGGAGGGTTTTGTGCCCAGTTTCGGGATACTCGGAATCGGCGGCCTGGCGGCCTTCGTGTTCGGTTCTATCATTCTGATGGACAGTGATGTGCCCGGCTACAGCATATCCATTGGGCTGATTGCCGGTGTGGCAACGGTAGCGGGCATGCTGGTACTGGGGCTGATCTACATGTTGATGCGCGCGCGCAGTCGGCCTGTGGTCAGTGGCCGCGAGGGCATGATCGGTCATACCGCAGAAGCGCTGGAAGATTTCGACCAGCGCGGCAGTGTGCTGCTCGACGGCGAACGCTGGACGGCAGAATCGCAAAGCGGCCCGGTGGTCAAAGGTCAGCTGCTGCAGGTCGCGGCAATCAACGGGCTGGTGGTGCAAGTCAGAAAATCAGACGATCGGTAACGGCCGGTCAGGAGAACTAATATGATGACCCTTCCCCTTTTTCTGGTTGGCGCGGTGGTATTGCTGCTGATCAGCTCGATCAAGATCCTTAATGAATATGAGCGCGGTGTGGTGTTTTTGCTTGGCCGCTTTCAACGCGTCAAAGGCCCCGGCATCATCATTGTTATCCCGGTTATCCAGCAGATGATCCGCACCGACCTGCGGGTCATCACCATGGACGTACCTACGCAGGATGTGATTTCCCGCGACAACGTGTCGGTCAAGGTCAACGCCGTGGTGTATTTTCGGATCATTGATCCGGAACGCGCCATCATCCAGGTTGCCAATGTGTTCGAGGCCACCAGCCAGCTGGCGCAAACCACCCTGCGTTCGGTACTCGGTCAGCATGAACTGGATGAAATGCTCTCGGAGCGCGAAAAACTGAACAGCGATATTCAGGCCATTCTTGACCGGCAAACCGATGCCTGGGGGATAAAAGTGTCATCGGTGGAAATCAAACACGTTGACCTGAATGAATCCATGATTCGCGCCATTGCGGCGCAGGCAGAAGCCGAACGCGCCCGGCGCGCCAAGATCATTCATGCCGAAGGTGAAAAACAGGCGGCGGAAATGCTGTCGCAAG
>JAUIEY010000268.1 GCA_030429685.1 Gammaproteobacteria bacterium | reverse complement strand
CGCGACCGGGCGGGGCGCAAACTGGTGGTCAGCGACGGCACCTTCAGCATGGACGGCAGTGTCTGCGACATCGCTGCCACGGCAATTGTTGCCAGGCGGCACCGTGCGTGGCTGATGGTGGATGAAGCGCACAGTCTGGGTGTACTGGGTACCGCAGGTCGGGGTCTGGCAGACCCGGACCGGATTAACCTCGACGAGGTGCCGGTGCTTATCGGCACGCTCGGCAAAGCATTTGGCACGCAGGGTGGCTTTGCGGCCGGCAGCGAAGAGCTGGTTGAAACGCTGATTCAGCATGCCCGCACCTACATCTACAGCACGGCGTTGCCCGCCGCGGTGGCCGCTGCAACCGTGACCAGCCTGGCCATTGCACGTGACGAACAATGGCGGCGCGACCGTGTGCATGAACTGGTAACGCGATTCCGTGCCGGTGCCACCCAACTGGGGCTGGAGCTGACCGACTCAGCCACCCCTATACAGCCGGTCCTGCTGGGGAACGAGCGCGCCGCACTGGAGCTGAGTGCTGCACTCGAGGCCAAAGGCATACTGATCGCTGCCATTCGCCCGCCGACTGTGCCGCGCGGCAGTTCCCGCCTGCGCATTACCGTGACCGCGGCACACGATGAACAGGACATTGATCGGCTGCTCGGCACCCTCGAAGCCATACAGCAGGAAAGTTGCCTACCGTGAGTCACGCATTCTTTGTTACCGGCAGCGACACCGCGGTGGGAAAAACCCTGGTAAGCAATGCTCTGCTGAAACTGGCAAATGAACAGGGCTGTCGAACCCTGGGACTGAAACCGGTGGCCGCAGGGTGTTATCTGCGCGATGGCATGCAGGTCAACGAAGACGCGTGGGATCTCATGCACAGCGCATCGCTGGACATGGACTACCCGGCCGTCAACCCGGTGGCACTGCGCGAACCCATGGCGCCGCATATTGCCGCCCGGCGCGAACACATTCGCCTGCAGGCCGAACCACTGGCGGAGCATTGCCGCCAATTGCTGCCACTGGCCGACTTTGCCGTCGTCGAAGGAGCCGGCGGCTGGCTGGTACCACTGAACGACAATGAAACCATGGCGGACCTGGCGTGCATGCTGAACCTGCCGGTCATACTGGTTGTAGGCCTGCGACTCGGCTGCATCAACCACAGTTTGCTGACTGCAGCCGCCGTCCGTGCAAGCGGTCTGCCGCTTGCCGGCTGGGTAGCCAATCATATCGATGCCGACATGGCGGTCGCTGCAGAAAATGTCGCCACCCTAGATGAGCGCCTCGACGCGCCGCTGCTGGGAGAGATTCCGTGGCTCAAGAATCCGGGCGCCGTATTTGCGCTGCGCCACCTGTCGCTGGACGCGCTGCTGTGAATGAAATTGATCGCAAACACGTCTGGCACCCTTACACGTCAATAACCGCGCCACTGCCCACCTATGCAGTGGATTCCTGCACAGGTGTGCGCATCAGGCTGGCGGACGGCCGCGAGCTGATTGACGGCATGGCGTCATGGTGGTGCGCCATTCACGGCTACAACCACCCGGTGCTTAACAGTGCGATCACGACCCAGCTGCAGAAAATGGCGCACGTCATGTTCGGCGGTCTGAATCACCAGCCGGCCACCGGTCTGGCAGAGCGGCTGATAGCCATGACGCCGGCCGGTCTGGACTATGTGTTTTTCAGCGATTCGGGGTCGGTCAGTGTGGAAGTCGCACTGAAAATGGCAATTCAGTACTGGCACAACTCCGGCCGACCGGAAAAAAACCGCCTGCTCAGCATTCGTGGCGGTTATCACGGTGACACCTTCGGCGCCATGTCAGTGTGCGACCCAATCAATGGCATGCACAGCCTGTTCAGCGGCTCGGTGCGGGAACAACTGTTTGCACCGCGACCGAATTGTCGCTTCAGCGAATCCGCCAGCACTGCAGACACCGCGCCCATCGAGCAACTGCTGCGCAGGCACAGCGGCGAAATCGCGGCATTGATACTGGAGCCGATCGTGCAGGGCGCCGGCGGCATGCGGTTTTATTCGGCCGATTATCTGCGCACGGTCGCGCGCCTGTGTGAACAATACGATGTGCTGTTAATTGCCGATGAAATCGCCACCGGTTTTGGCCGCAGTGGCAAGCTGTTCGCCTGTGAACATGCCGGCATCGTGCCGGATATCATGTGCCTCGGCAAAGCATTGACGGGTGGCTATGTAAGCATGGCCGCCACCCTGACTAACCAACGCGTCCGCGATGGCATATCCGCAAACCATGGCGTACTGATGCACGGACCAACGTTTATGGCGAATCCGCTGGCTTGTGCAGTCGCCAGCGCCAGTATCGATTTATTGCAATCCGGCGAATGGCAGCAGCAGGTTGCGGCC
>JAUIEY010000267.1 GCA_030429685.1 Gammaproteobacteria bacterium | reverse complement strand
CCCCAGGGCAGCAGATAGCCGAAGAAACCCTCAGCCATCAGTGCCACATAAATCAGCATACCGATGAGCCACAGCAGCTCACGCGGCTTTTTGTAGGAGCCGTAGAGCATCGCGCGGAACATGTGCAGATAGACAACAATAAAGAAGGCTGATGCACCGGTGCTGTGCAGGTAGCGAATAAGCCAGCCCCATTCCACATCACGCATGATGTATTCCACCGATGCGAAAGCATCGGCTGCGGACGGCTTGTAGTTCATGGTGAGGAAAATGCCGGTCAGCAGCTGAATCACCAGCACCACGATGGCCAATACGCCGAATACATACCAGAAATTGAAGTTCTTGCCGGCGTAATACTCGGTGGCATGTTCCCTCATCATCTTGCTGAGCGGGAACCGGGCATCGATCCACGCCAGCAACCGGGCACCGCGACCCTGATTCACTTGTGCGTCGCTCACGCTGCCACCTCCGTGTCTTCACCAATCAGCAGGGTCTTGTCACCTATATAACGGTGCGGCGGAACGACCAGATTGGTCGGCGCCGGAACGCCGGCATAGACGCGGCCGGCGAGGTCAAACTTGGAACCGTGACAGGGGCAGAAGAACCCGCCCACCCAGTCGGCGCCCAGATCGGCAGGCGCCACTTCAAAGCGGTTCACCGGGACGCAGCCCAGATGCGTGCAGTTGCTGATCACAATCAAAAACTCGGGTTTCAGCGAGCGGGTTGGATTGGCCGCATAGTCCGGCTGCTGATCCTTAACTTCCGAATCAGGATCGCGCAGTTCGGCCTTGCTGCTGGCCAGCCGTTCCAGCATTGCCGGCGAACGTCGCAAAATGGAAATCGGTTTGCCACGCCAGATGACGCGCATCATCGCGCCCTCTTCCAGCTTGCTCAGATCCACTTCGACCGGCGCGCCCAGCGCCCGTGCCCGTGCACTCGGTTGCCAGGAAGATAAAAACGGAACTGCTGCGGCTACCGCACCGACAGCGCCGGTTATGCTGGTGGCCACGGTCAGGAATCGTCGCCGGCTAAGACCGTTGTCTTCGCTCATAGGGTGTCCCCACCATTTATCTGTTCATTAGTTGACCTCGGTCCGAGTACCTGCGCATGGCACATCGTCGGACTGATAGTCAGGTCATCATCGTTAATATTCGGGATCGGGCATGCGAACGGCCAAGCCGGTGCCCGGGGCGTGGATTATACACAGGGCCAGTCTGGGTTGCCTACCGTTACAAACCGCAAAAACGCTTGAACTTCAGGCCAGCCGGCGGATGTCGGCCCCCAGATTGCGCAGTTTTTCTTCGATGCACTCGTAGCCGCGGTCAATGTGATAAATGCGGTCAACAACCGTCTCGCCCTCGGCCACCAGGGCCGCCAGCACCAGCCCCGCCGAAGCACGCAGATCAGTCGCCATGACCGGAGCCGCACGCAGATGGTCAACACCCCGAACGATGGCAGTATGGCCCTGCAAACTGATGTCAGCGCCCATCCGCTGTAATTCCGGTACATGCATGAAGCGATTCTCAAAAATCGTCTCGGACACCGCGCCGGTGCCGGCAGCGATGCTGTTTAGTGCCACAAACTGGGCCTGCATATCAGTCGGAAAGCCCGGATACGGATCGGTGCTCAGATCGACGGCGCGCAGCGCGCGGCCATCCATATCAAGTTCCACCCAGTTGTCACCGGTGGTAATGCCGGCACCGGCTTCGTGAAGCTTTTGCAGCACCGCCTCAAGATGGCTTGGGTCGGCCCGGCGCAGGCGTACCTTGCCGCCGGTCATTGCCGCGGCAACCAGGAAAGTGCCGGCTTCGATACGGTCCGGCAACACCCGGTAACTGGTTCCGGCAAGGCTCGTCACTCCCTGCACCACGATGCGATTGCTGCCGGCACCTTCAATCTGTGCGCCCATGGACGTCAGGAATTCCGCCAGATCGGTAACTTCGGGTTCACGCGCGGCATTTTCCAGCACGGTTTCCCCTTCGGCCAGTACCGCCGCCATGAGCAGGTTTTCCGTGCCGGTTACTGATACCGCATCGAAAAACACGTGACCACCTCTGAGCCGGTCGGCCCGGGCACGAATGTAGCCGTCTTCGATTTCTATCTCGGCACCCAGTGCCCGCAACCCTTTGACATGCAGATCCACCGGGCGTGCGCCAATGGCACAACCGCCCGGCAGGGACACATCAGCGCGGCCAAAACGCGCCAGCAGCGGACCCAGCACCAGTATGGACGCCCGCATGGTCTTGACCAGATCGTAGGGTGCGCTGAATTCGCGAATACCCGAAGCATCCACTTCGACTTCCATGGGGTCATGCAGCAGCACGTCCACGCCCATGCGTCCGAGCAGCTGCACCATGGTGGTCACGTC